>CAUSWS010000048.1:0-8781 GCA_963535265.1 uncultured Campylobacter sp.
GGCTAAAATTTAGCTGCGTGGTAGCACCAGATGCCGTAATCCTCGGCGATGAGCTGATGATATCAAGGCTGGTGGATAACTTTTTAAGCAACGCACTTAAATTTGCTTCGGCTAAGATCGAGCTAAATTTAAGCCTCACAAAAACGCACGCACTTTTGTCTGTAAAAGACGATGGCATGGGCATCTCTAAAAAAGATAGCGAGCTAATCTGGAATAAATTTTATCAAGCTGATAGCTCAAGAAACAAGAGCCTAAATACAGGTAGTGGTCTTGGTCTTGCTATCGCTGCAAATATCGCTAAAATTCACGGCACAAAGCTTGGCGTAAAAAGCGAAGCTGGAGTTGGAAGCGAATTTTGGGCAGAATTTGAGCTTGTAAATTTAAAGCAAGTATAAATTTAGGTAGTTTGCTAAGATAAAATTTATACAAGAGCAAAACGAGTATAAGAGCGAATTTAAATTTTACAAAATGATGTCTATTAATAAGCAAAAGACTGTCAAAGCTGCGAGATAGACGAAGATTGAGTAAAGCATTAAGATGTGTGATTTAAAGCCCATTTAAAGGGTTTTAAAAGAGTTTGTAAAAAGATGTTTTGCAATGTAATGTAAAGAAAATTTCGCTACTTTAACACTATAACTACGAATTAACCACACATTTCTATGCTTTTTGTAACTTTGATATCTAACAAACTTTACGAAATTTGACCCAGAGCCAAGAGCTCTAAGACACACAAGCCACGAGCCACACTAAATTTAGTGTCTTTTATCGCTATCTTTCGCCAAGCTTTCCACATGCGTCGGCACGGCACCTATTGCAGTGCGTCATCTGGTCTATATCGCTAGCTATTGATCTTCTTATGCGGTGGATCTCCTCGGTTAAAGGGGACTTTAAATTTTAAAAAGGGGTGTCATGCACCGGTATCATCGTCATGCAGTTCATTACGTCAGCTCCCCACTGCTTTGCCTTTGCCGAGATGCTTTGGACGTGATCCATATTGACCCTGGGGATGACTACGGTGTTTATCTTTACTAGCATGCCAGCCTCTTTTAGCTTGCGGATGCCCTCATCCTGGCGTGCTAGCAGTATCCTAGCAGCCTCTTCGCCGTAGTATTTTTTTTATCTTCATGCCTCACCCACGAATAGACCTTCAAGCCAACATCTGGTGTCACGGCATTAACAGTCACTGTCACGTGGCTCACGCCAAGGCGCACGATCTCATCCACATGCTCAGGCAACGCTAAGCCATTAGTCGAGAGGCAGAGCAGGGCATTTGGGAAGTGGGACTTGCACTTTTCAAAGGTCGCTAGTGTCTTGTCAGCATCGCACATCGGATCGCCAGGACCAGCGATGCCGATGACTGAGATGTCTTGTCTAAATTTAAAGAGCTTTTCTAAAAATTTTACCGATTCATCTGGTGTTTGCACCTTTGCTGTTACGCCAGGGCGATTTTCGTTAGCGCAGTCATATATGCGGTTGCAGAAGTTGCACTGGATGTTGCAGTGAGGTGCTACTGGCAGATGCACGCGTCCGTAGCTAGCGGAGACCTTTTTGTTAAAGCATGGGAGGTTATCTAGATCAGCTTTGGTGCGAAAGATCATTAGCTATTTTTCCTTCCAAATTTAATGGTATTTGCATGGCAGACATTGAGGCAGTCTCCGCAGTTTGTGCAGTTTATCTCATCAGGTCTTGCCCCCATCTCGCACTTGCGCAAGCATGCGTCGCAGTCGTCACAGGCACTCGTTTTATAGAAGCGAAAGATCGAAAATTTACGCAAAATTTCAAGCACGCCACCTGATGGGCAGACGAAACGGCACCAAAGGTTAGCTACGATCAGCGAGGCTAGCATGACCGAGATGATGATCACCGTGCGAGTGACCCACTCTCATTCGCCAAAGCAAAGTGACAAAGTGAGGGCAGTTAGGTGCTCATCGCTCGTTCTTATAGGTATCATAATGCGTGGATTGCCCCAGACGAAATAGACCAAAGGCTAATCGCTATGGTAGCTAGCATGCCTATTTGAGCGAATATTAGCTTTTTGCTGCGAATTTTTAACTTGAAAAAGGCAAATTTACCAAGCATTTGATTGACAAAGCCTGCTGGACAGACCCAGCCACAAAATGCTCTACCAAAGAGGATGACAAGCGCTGGGATAAATAGCCAAAATCCAAAAAACAGCGACGTGATCCGCCCCCAACAGGTGATGATAGGGCAGTTTTGGCAATTTACAAATGGCACTACAAAAGGACATCTAAAAATGCCGTAATACGTCCATTGACCGATGCCTGCTATGAAGATGATCTGCACTAGGCGTCTTATCTTTGTTGTGGGAGAGCTTTTGCTTTTCTTTTTTAATTTACATTGCTGCATGCACTGCTATTAGAGCATGCGCTATTACAGCTACTACACATCTTTTACACCAAACCTTTCTATAAGCTCTAGCCCACGTGCTGAATAAATGGAGGTAAAGCCATGCTTTTCAAAAATTTCTTGCCCCTCGGTGCCGCAAACAAAGTCTGCAAAGTCATTTGCGAGCCTTTCATCTTTTATATATTTCATTATATTTAGCGTAAAAGTGAGCGGTCCAGGCGGGATGAGCTTTTAATCGATGGGCATGTACTCGATCTTATCTTTGAACCTATCATGCGTTGTTAGGCGCTTTTCGATGATCGAGGCATCGCCCTTGCCATCAACTAGCTCGCACATCATATTTATGACGCATGATCCGTTTGCGACCAGGTTTTTCATCACCGCATCAGTAAGGTTTGAGTTTTTTAAGGTCCCTTTGACGGGGCCACTGCCAGGGGGCGATGATCTAAGAGGTAGCATCACTCTAACTCCAGGCTCTGCAAGGTCTTTTAAGTCGCGAATGCCAGCAGGGTTGCCTTTTGGCACGACTAGGACGTAGTCGGTAAAGCATAGCGGTCTAAAGTGGAGGCTAAGACCAGCTTTGCGAAGTTTTTTAGAAAGCTCTAAAACCCTTGCTCCAAAGAGCTCGGTCGTGCTTTGAAGTGCTAAAAGCGACTTGCCAAGAGCGCCAGCAAAGGCGTCGGTGTATTGGATATTATGTCCTGTTCTTGACTCGTAAATGGCGTTTAGCTCATTAAAAGCTTCAGATAGGCCTCCGCACGACCAAACCTGAAGCGAGTCAGACTTAAATGGCGTAAAGCCAGCCAGCATCGTTTGCGGAGTGGCAACAACGGCTGTGGCTAAAGCACCTTTTAAAAAGCCACGGCGTGATATACCGGTTTGTTTTAATTCCACGAAATCTCCTTTTGGGATTTAAGAAATGTAAATTTGATATTTTCGGCACGCGAAACTTGTGAAATTTGACTTTTGAAATTTGCAAAAATGGTAGTTGAAGGTAAATTTATGCAAATGTAAATTGCGACCGCAACATAAATTTGAGTGATTATAGCCAAATGCTAGCTTAAAAATCGAGATAAATTTTAAAGCGCAGGGGTAAAATTGCTAAAGTAAATTTATCGTTTAAAAAATAATTAAGATTTTAGTTGTCAAAAGGTTTAAAAAGGTATATAATGCCTTTTGCGATTTAAATGGAATTTATCTTAAAAATGGAGGTTTATCTTGAAAAATAATCTTAGCATTTCTCTTGTTTTATCTAGCATTTTATGTAGCTGTTTAGACGCTCAGGTCATGGATATAGGGACAAATTTTTATAGAGATTACCTTGATCTTGCGCAAAATAAAGGCATCTTTAAAGCCACAGATGCTCCACTAGAATTTACGCAAAGAAACGGCGCTAAATTTACGTTTAATAAGATCCCAAATAACAACGCAAGAAACAATAAAGGCAACTTCACCTCCCTTGGGCGAAATTTTGTGGTGACGGCAAATCACACACTTCTTGCCTCAGCTGCTACAAATTTTAATGAAAACAGAGGCTGGTTTGGCAACACACTCTATGAGTACGCGACAAATTCTACGCAAAAGCTTTATGGCGCAGACACAACGTATTTGCGAACTTCAAAATATATAGTTGAAGGGCAGATCGATCCTTTGGATGTGCCAAATTTGGAGATATCTAGCCAAGATCAAACAAAAGATGAGGCTAATGCAAAAAAGATAGAAGATCATTTTAGGGATATAAAAAATAGCGGTGGAGCTAGCGGTGAGAATATCCTTACATACGAGGCTGGCACAGGGTCGCTTGCTCTTGAAAAGCCTAAAAGCGATACAGATGGTTTTGCTGAAGTGATGAGTGCTACTGAGTTTGAGAACCAAAATATAGTAAATAACGCACTTGGCGCAAGCGTAAATGAGATAGGAGTGGCGTACTCGGCAGTTTATAAGAGCCATTACTCAAGTGTAAGCAAACCTGGGGTTTATCTATTTATGACATCAAACATGGGCTTTAGAAATAGGCTTTTACCAGGAGATAGTGGCTCTGGGTTTTTTGTCTATGACACGGTAGCTCAAAAATGGGTCTTAGTAGGCGTTTTAACCGGAGTTGAGGACAATAAAAACTACGCTTCTATCGTTACTGCAAGAGATTTTAACGACTATAAAAAAGGGTATGAAAATTTAGTAAGTGGCGTAAATGTCCTAGGCAGCGCGCTAGTGCAAAATAAAGATAATATATTTAGCAGCGCAAATGGCTCAAATATCACGCTAAGCACTAACCTAGACTTAGGACATGGCGGTATCGTCGTAAATAGTGGCGACTTTACTCTAAATAGCACAAATGGTAGCAAGATAGCGAAATTTGCAGGTTTTGACATAGCTCGGGGCGCTAGTTTAAATTTAAACGTCACTTCAGACACAAGCGTGCATAAGCTAGGCAAAGGCAGCTTGATAGTAAGCACAAGTGGCAACAAGCCACTAAGGCTAGGCGAGGGCGTGGTTGAGCTAAGGGCTTTAAACGCCTTTGATAAAATTTATCTAACAAGTGGCAGAGGGCTCTTAAGGCTTGGCGTGAATGAAAATTTAAATGACAAAATTTTCTTTGGTAACGGCGGCGGAGCGTTTGATCTAAATGGCTTTGATCAGACTTTTAACAACATATCAGCCAACTCAAGCGATGCGAAGATAACAAATGCAAACTCGCAAAGGGCAACGCTTACTATAAATGGCGAAAGTGGCAAAGATACGATATTTCACGCAAGCATCGATAAAAATATAGAGCTAAGACATATCGGGCAGGGCAAGGAGCTTGTTTTTGACGGAGGATTTGACATTGATGGTGCTTTGAGCCTAGAAAATGCCAAGGTTACGCTCCAAGGTCATCCAAAGACGCACGCCATTGGCGATGCTAGCGTTTTAACTCCCCTAGCAAAGAGCAAGATAGCCGCAGCTGGTCTAAACGAGCCAGCCTATATGGATCTAACTCGCCCATCCACACTCTCTCAGCCTGACTGGGACGAGAGGAAATTTAGTGCAAAAGATGGCATAAAGCTTAAATCATCAGAACTTACCATAGGCAAAGATGCTAAGCTAAATGGCGACATCACGGCTAAAAACTCGGTCATAAATTTAAGTGGCGAGCTAACTCACTATATCGATAAATTTGATGGCTCAAACACTTACGATGATGGTTTAAAGTATCGCCAGGATATCGAGAGTAAAAATTTACTTGTTAAAGACGTTAAATTTGACAATAAAATCGTTATGGATAGCGATAGTCTGCTAAAAGTAGGAGGCGGTGCAACTAAGCTAAAAGAGCTAGTTATAAACGGCAAAGATACGCCTTTGGCTAAAGATGTGCTCTTAGGCGATGGTAAATTTGAGGTAGAAAATTTAGAGGTTAGTGGCGCGCAAAAGCTTGGCTTTGAGCCTGATAGCCTCATAAAAAAGAGCCTAAAGATAAAGAGCTTTGGCAGTGAAAATGAGCCAGTGCTTGACTTTAAAAA
Source organism: uncultured Campylobacter sp. (assembly GCA_963535265.1). Classification (GTDB taxonomy): domain Bacteria; phylum Campylobacterota; class Campylobacteria; order Campylobacterales; family Campylobacteraceae; genus Campylobacter_A. Next base: position 5,868 of record CAUSWS010000048.1, read on the forward strand.
GGTCCTAACCCTTGGCGCTGGGATGAAATTTGATGTTGATTTTACTGCAGCACTTAAAAGCGGCATGGCGCTTGATAAAACATATACTTTAGTAAGCGCACAAAGCATCATAAATGAGGGCGCTATCTTTAACAACGAGCAAAAACTTGGGGATTTGTTTATGACCTACGCCATAAATGGTGGCAAGATCGAGATGAAGCTAAGCGACAAAAAGGGAGAAAATCCAGCCGTTTCGCCAAATATAGTACAAGAGAGGGTTTCTAAATTTAGCCAAAGAGAAAATAAAATCCTAAGCATGCTAAAAGGCACGCCTGAATTTGTGCAAGCAATCTCAAGTGGTGACGATGAGACACTAAGAAAACTAGCACAAAAAGCAGATAAAGAGATGAAAGAAATTTCTACTTCAGCTCTTAAAGTGAGCATAAAAGCCTTGCAAAACAGCAACGAGCTGATGAACTCTAGGCTATTTCAGGTCACACAGCTAAGGGCAAAGGCTGATATCTCGCAGTTTAAGCTAGCTGGACTTGAAAGCGACATCATGCCAAGTGCGAAGATGGCTTACGAAGCAGCAGAAGCTAGCAGAGAGAGAAACAACTTCTGGGCAAATGTAAATGGTGCTTATTTTAAGGATAGACAAAGCGATGGCGACCTTAAATTTTATGGTACAAATATCGGCTATGACAGAGGTTATGACGAGTTTATCCTAGGCGTAAGCGCTGGAGTAAGCAAGGCTAAATTTAGCTCAGATATATTAAAAGATGATGCTAAAATCTATAGTTTTGGTGCGTATGGGCTTTTTGAAAGAGGAGCTCATGAGATACAAAGCAATCTAAATTTTGCCTTTATAAACTCAAAACGCAGCCTAGATGAGGCGCAAAAAGCTAGTGTAAAAGGCAGAGGCATCCTCTCAAGCAACTACTATAAATATAAAATTTCACTCTCTAAAAGTGGCGAGTATGAGCAAAGCATAAAGCCTCTACTAGCACTAGAGCTTGGCGCTAACGGTATTGATGGATTTAAAAATGACCGATATGATCAAAAGAGCATCAATGACTTTAATGTGGCTGTAGCAGCAGGAGTAGAATATGCTTTAAACAGCGATAAAAACGCATTTAGCGTGCAATTTTTAGTAAAACAAAGTGTATATAATTCAGAAGATAAATCTTATGTTTCGCTTAATAATTCAAATGAGTATGTTGATTACAAGCTTGATAACAACAAGTTAAGCTATAAGCTTACTTTAAACTCAGAGACCAAGCTTAGCGAAAATTTGGTTCTCTCTTCTCAGCTAAGTGGCATGCTTGATAATGATAAAAACTACGGCATAAGTGGTGGTTTAAAGATCGAGTATAAGTTTTAAATTTATGTCAAAGTGGATTTAAATTTCACTTTGGCGTTGGTAAAAAGCAGATTGTTTTAAATTTGGTAATTTTGAAATCTAATGAAAAATAGTGAAATTTAAAGCTTGAAAGTAGGTGGTGGGTTCACCAGGACTCGAACCTGGGACCATCCGGTTATGAGCCGGATGCTCTAACCAACTGAGCTATGAACCCACAGTTGAAAGAAAATCGTATTATACAAGAAAAAGCTTATTTGTTGCTAAATTTATATGTTCTTACATATTTGTAATTAAATATCTAGCTGTTTATTTTAGTAGATATTAGCAAGCTTTAGCTTGACTTTGTTTTTTTTTTTTTTGTTAGAATGCACATCTCAAATTTATTAAAAGGATGACAGATGTCAGAAATTTATCGAGGTGTAATTACTAGTGTAAAAAAAGAAGTCATAAGTGACACTCTTTCAAATACAACTACTACAAATACAACAGATATAGGCACAAATTATAAATATGGAAATTTATTTAAAGGGGATTTAACTGCAAACAAAAAGCAGTATGTTGAAGGAAGTCTAAACAGCACTACATATACATCCTCATATACTGTTCATAACTTTATCTATACATTTGAGCTTTCAGGCAAAAAGGATAAATTTAGATTTCAAACAGAAGATGCAGATATGCTACTTGATGATGGCGACGAGCTTGTTGTTAATTATGAAAAGATTACTGGTGGTTATAGTGATATTGATTATTTCATAAATATCACAAGAGGGTATCATTTATTGCCAAAGTTTGAACCATCATTTATTAAATATAGCTTTAGTGATATGCTTATCATAATTTTAAGATCATTTTTCGTTTTTGTTATATCTCTATTTATTTTTGCTTATTTCACTAAAAGCGATTTAGCTTTTATACCAGTAGTGCTTGTTACTGGACTATCTTTCTATAAAATGCATAAAAATCGTAAGAATGAAGTAAAAAATCACAACGAAAAACAGTTGCAGGAAAAAAGAAGGGTGGAAAATCTTATATCTAGCTTAGAGCAAGCTGCACTATAAATTTAAATTATTGGAGGGAAGTTATCCCTCCTTTTTATTTATAATTTTTTATCGCAGCGTCTAAAATCTCTTTTGCAGCGTTTGCATCTTTAAATTCTTTCACTTTAACCCATTTGTTTGGCTCAAGAATTTTATAAGTTTCAAAGAAATTTTTGATCTTATTTAGTGTCGCAGTTGGCAAGTCTTCGTAGCTTTTTATCGCCTCATATCTTGGATCGATCTTTGTAACCGGCACAGCCAAAAGCTTCTCATCCATGCCTGCTTCATCTTCCATCACCAAAACGCCTATCAAGCGGCAAGGGATGACGCTACCAGCTTGGAGTGGATACTCGTTTAGCACTAAAATATCAGCTGGATCGCCGTCAGCTGCTAGTGTGTTTGGCACAAAGCCGTAGTTTGCTGGGTAGAACATCGCTGAGTAAAGCACACGATCAACTACGACTGCACCGCTATCTTTGTCGATCTCGTATTTGATATTTGAGCCATAAGGTATTTCGATTACGGCATTGATTTT
>CAUSWS010000049.1:0-8688 GCA_963535265.1 uncultured Campylobacter sp.
ACAAATGTCCAGTTTGGGCGGTCGATGTCGATCTTATCAACTGCTGTTTTTATAAGAGTTTGCTGAATTTCCTCAGTCGTTATCATATCTCTAAACTGAATTTTTGCGTCTACCTCAAGCTCGCTAAGACTTACGTTGCTAAGACCTAAGACGGCTTCGTTTGTATATTTTTTGATCTTGCTGATATCAAGCTCTTCTGTTCTGCCATTACGTTTTATAACTTTCAAAAATATCTCTCCGTGTTAAATTTTAATTTGGGATTTTATCCAAAAAGATATAAAAACTCTCTTTGCCAAAAACTACTCATTAAATATAAAATTTACCACCAAAATGAGAAAGAGAAAGGCTTGCCAAAAACTCTTATTTTTCTAGCGCGAGGGTGATAAAAAACGTTAAACGTGGCGAGCTTTTGGGTTAGCTTTGGCGACCAAAAGTTAAATGCGCCAACATTGCCACTAAATTTACTGGCGCTTGCAAATGCTGCTTGAAAAATGCTAGCTCCTAGCTGATAAATTTGGATTTTGTGTTAGAGTAGTTACAAGGGGCTAAATTTACCCCTTGCGTTTAAATTTATTTGCCAAAAACTCTGGCGAAAATTTTATCTACATTTTTGGTGTAGTAGTTGTAGTCAAAGCACTCTTTGATCTCATCTTTGCTAAGGCTCTTAGTTAGGTCCTCGTCGTTTAGCAAATTTTGTAAAAATAGGCTGTGGCCTTGCTCGTCGATCGCTTTTTTGCCCTCTTGCAAGTCCGCCCAAACCTTCATAGCATTGCGCTGAACGATCTTATAGGCGTCCTCTCTAGAAATTCCACGCTGTGGCAGCTGTAAAAGCACGCGCTGTGAAAAGACTAGACCGCCTGTTAAATTTAAATTTTTCATCATATTTTCTGGGTATACGACTAAATTTGCTATCAAATTTTTGATGCGAACCAGCATAAAATCAGCCGTGATAAACATATCTGGCAGGATAAATCTCTCAACCGAGCTGTGGCTGATGTCGCGCTCGTGCCAAAGGGCGACGTTTTCAAGAGAAGGCGTGACGTATGAGCGTAGCACCCTGCAAAGGCCAGTGATATTTTCGCTAAGGACTGGGTTGCGCTTGTGTGGCATCGCGCTTGAACCCTTTTGTCCTGGGCTAAAGTACTCCTCCGCCTCATAAACCTCAGTCCTTTGGTAGTGTCTAATGGCAACTGCGATCTTCTCGCAAGTAGAAGCCAAGATAGCGATAGCACTCACCACGTGGGCGTAGCGGTCGCGCTGGATCACTTGATTAGAGGCTGGAGCGGCCTTAAGACCTAGCTCCTCGCAAGTTAGCTCTTCAAATTCCATCGGAGCGTGGGCTAAATTTCCCATAGCGCCTGAAAGCTTGCCGTAGCTGATTGTATTTTTTGCATCTTTGATGAGCTTAAGTGCCCTTGCGATCTCGTCGTACCAGATGGCAAGCACAAGGCCAAAGGTTATTGGCTCGCCGTGGATGCCGTGGCTCCTGCCGACCATGAGCGTGTGCTTGTGCTCGTTTGCTCTGTTTTTGACCGCCTGCATAAACTCCTCGACGTCGCTGATGATGAGCTCTAGGCTCTCTTTCATCTGAAGTGCGACGGCTGTGTCGATACAGTCGCTTGAGGTCATGCCGTAGTGCACAAACCTGCTCTCCTCGCCAAGGCTCTCGCTGACGCTTGTTAAAAATGCGATGACGTCGTGTTTTGTCGTCTTTTCTATCTCGTCGATGCGAGCCACTTCAAATCTAGCATTTTTGCAAATTTTCTCGCAGTCGCTGTCGCTTATGAAGCCAAGCTTATTCCAAGCTTTAACAGCAGCTTTTTCTACCTTGAGCCAAGCGTCGTATTTTGCTTGTATGCTCCACTTTTCAGCCATCTCTTTGCGTGAGTATCTTTCGACCATTGTTGAACCTTTTGTATTAGTTTGCTTTTGTCCTGAAAGTATAAATTTGGCTTTTTGGGCCAGAAATCACGTCGTGCAATTTCTCTAAATTTAAGTTTTGATTATATAAAATCCGGGCTGAAATGTCGGTTATACGCTTATAAATTTGGGCTTAAGATAGCTCGCTCATTTTTTCAAAAGGATCATTTTTGCCCTATGTAAATAAATTTATCGCCACTACAGATCATCAAAAAGCTTATGAAATTTTACTGCAAAAGGGCTTTAGCATGAGCCAAACCCAGCGCCTCATCGATAAAGGCAGGCTGATATGCGAAGGCAGTGTCGTGAGCGAGAAAAATGCCATTTTATGTGGCGATGTTTTTTTGATCGACTATGAGGCGGAGCCAAAGGGTCTTAAGCCGATCTTTGAGTGCGAGAGCTTTGCGGTATTTGACAAGCCAAGTGGGGTGCTGAGCCACCCAAATGGCAGACACTGCGACTACTCGCTAAACGATGAAATTTACACACTTTTTGGGCGAGATGCGAGCGTGGCACATAGGCTGGACTTTGAAACAAGCGGTGTGATAGTCATTGGCAAAGATAGAAATTCCACGATAAAACTAAAGAAAATCTTTGAAAACAGAGAGGTTTCTAAAAGCTACGTCGCGATGGTGCAAGGTAAGATCGAGCGAGAATTTACGATCGATGCTAAGATGGATCTGGCAAACAACTACGACGATGTGAAAATGCGAATGCAAATTTGTGAAAATGGAAAAAGTGCGGTGACGAGAATTTTGCCTATAAAGTATTTTGACGATATCGATACGACTTTGGTTCGGGCTATCCCACTCACTGGTAGACAGCATCAAATTAGGTTGCATTTGTTTCATGTGAAACACAAGATCCTGGGCGAACCACTTTATGGTTTGTCACGTCCGCAAATCGAGAAAATTTTAGACAAAGAGATGAGTGAGCGTGAGCGGATAAATTTAACTGGAGCAAAAAGACTCTTACTTCACTCGGACGAAATTTCATTTAAATTTGATGATACTTTTTACAAGATAAAAAGTAAATTTGATGCAGAGGATGAGTTTTATAAATTTGCAAAAGAAGCAAATAATCGAACTATTTAAATTTTAAAAAGTCTTTCTAGTAAAAATAATCTACAAAAATTTTTCATAATTTTGCTTTTAAATTTGAAATAGAATTTCTATTAAAAGATAGAATTAGATTTTTAGTGTCGCCACATTGTGATTTAAATTTTGGCAATCAACTTTGTGTTTTTGTTTTTCACACAAAATTTCATGCCAAATTTTTAGAATTTATTTTGAAGTTTTATTTTCATCTTTTAAAACTTTAATGATAAGTCCAAGTCCAACACCAGCAACCAGCACTATAAAAACTATCTCAGCGATATCAAGAGCTGTCATTTTTTACTCACGTTAGTTTTATTGTTAGTTGGTTTTTCTTCTGCTTTAGCTGTACTCTTATCGCTAACGTTAGCTTTAAATTTTGGATTTTCATTGCGCTGTTTTAGCTGTCCGCAAGCCGCACTTATATCAAGTCCTTTACTCTGTCTGATCGTGCAAGTGACGCCATGATCTCTTAGGTATTCTTGAAATTTTAGCATACTAGCAAGATCAGGCCGTCCAAATTCACTACCTTCATGCGGGTTAAAGTAGATCAAATTTACCTTTGCCTTGATACCATGAAGCAGTTTTACCAGCTTTTTTGCATCGCTAACACTATTGTTTAAATCTTTGATAACAAGATATTCAAACATTACACGCTTTCGCATATCGATAGGAAATCCCCTAACAGCATCCATAACAGCCTCGATATTATAGGCCTTATTTATCGGCATCAGGCGACTTCTAAGCTCATTAGTAACAGCGTGTAGCGATATAGCTAACAAGACCCCAAGGTCCATCTCACCAAGCTTTTTTATCTGGCTACCAAGGCCGCTTGTCGATACGGTTTGACGGCGTGGCGATATAGCTAGACCCTCATTAAGTGCTAAAATTTTGATCGCTTTACTAACGTTAGCAAGATTATCGAGTGGCTCGCCCATACCCATATAAACGACATTTATGCGCCTTTCATATGGTATATTATTCTCTCTTTTTATCCATAAAATTTGCCCTACGATCTCGCCAGCAGTCAAATTTCTAACAAGTCCGCCCTTTGCTGTTAGGCAAAAAGCACAGCCCATTTTGCAGCCAACCTGCGAACTAACACAAACAGTGTAACGAGCATGGCGACTTATCTTGCCATCTTCGTCGCTGATCTCCTCTTTCATCGGTAGCAAAACACTCTCTATCTTTAGCCCGTCTTTTAGCTCAAAAAGATACTTGATCGAGCCATCGCTGCTTTGCTCAAATTTCACACATTTTAGAGGATCGAGGTAAAATTTCTCAGCCAAATCCTGACGCATATCTTTTGGCAAATTTAGCATTTGGCTAAATTCCGTAGCATTTTTTTTATAAACCCACTCATAAATTTGCGTCGCTCTAAAAGAGGGAGAGACCAGCTCTTTTAACTCTTCGATGCTAAGATCAAGCAAATTTTTCACACATTTTCCTTTACATATTTTGTTAGTAGCTCTTTGGCTGCAGAGTGATTTTTTATAAAATCAGCATGCGCATTTTCATCGCAAAAATTTGTCGCTACGAAAATTCCATAGGCTGGAATTTTAAAAATTTGAGCCACTTTTAGAACAGAAAAAAACTCCATATTTTCTAAAAAATAACCTTTTTCAAACATTTTATGAGCCAAATTTTTGTCTGTTGTTATGAAATTTGATGAATTTGTTTTGATAGTTCCACGTGAAACGATAGAAGAAATTTCACACTCGATAGGTGAATAAGATCTATTTTCTATGCTAGAAATTTCAACATTTGCCCCAACCGAGCTTTCATAAATTTGCAAAATTTCACCATCTTTATATAGACCTGCCGAGCCAACAAAAACTATCTTTTCTGGCATTTGATATAAATTTCGCTCAGGATTTTTTGACAAATTTTGGCTTAAATTTTGCACCTCTGGGTTTGATGAATTTGCAAATTTAGCCTCGATTTTTGCAAGGTAGTGCGGATCAATGTTTTTTAAATTTACGCTCTTTTCATCCGCCCCAACACATGATCTTTTTTGCAAAAACTTTGTCAAATTTATCGCCATATCGACTAGCCCCACACCCATCGGCAAGGCAAAGTCAAAAATTTCATTTTTTCCAGCTGAGATAACTAACATCAAAGCCTAACCTCGACGCCATTGGCCTTCAGATACTCTTTTAGCTTTTTTATCTCGATCTCACCAAAGTGAAATATCGAAGCAGCAAGGCACGCATCGGCTCCAGCCTCAAAAGCATCTTTAAAATGCTCCATTCTCCCTGCGCCACCGCTTGCGATAGTCGGTATAGAAAGTGCGCTAAAGATCTTTGTTAGTTCCAGACTAAAGCCTTGCTTGACGCCGTCATTATCCATAGACGTTAGTAAAATTTCCCCTGCTCCGCGCGACTCGACCTCTTTTGCCCAAGCAAAAGCATCTTTTTTCGTATCTATCCTGCCACCATTTATAAAAACGCTATAACCATTTTCGATCTTCTTAGCGTCGATTGCCACGACAACACATTGCGAGCCAAATTTCTTAGCCGCTTCGTTGATCAAATTTGGATCTTTTATCGCCGATGAGTTTAGACTCACCTTGTCGCAGCCCGCATTTAAAAGGCGAGAGATGTCGTCGATCGTGCGTATGCCACCGCCAACGGTTAGCGGTATAAAAAGCTTGCTTGCGACCTTTTTTACGACATCAACTATCGTATCACGGCCAAGGTGAGAGGCTGTGATATCCAAAAAGCAAAGCTCGTCGGCGCCCTCGTCGTTGTATCTTTTAGCTATCTCGACTGGGTCTCCAGCATCGACAAGTCCTACAAAATTTACACCTTTTACGACCCTGCCGTCTTTTACATCCAGGCATGGGATTATGCGTTTTGCGAAATGATTCAAATTTATCCTTTGTCTATCTTTCTAGCAGCCACTTCAAAATATGGCAAGCTCGCCCAGTTTTCTCGGTTTCCAACTATATAAATAACCTCTTTTGCTCTTGTTAGCGCTACGTTTAGCAGGTTTGGCTTGCTAGCAGCCCACGCTCTAGCGCCCTTTGTCGCACCACCTAACACAAAGACAATAACATCAGCCTCTTTGCCTTGCATGGTGTGGATGGTGCCAGCGCCCTTTAAATTTCTACAAACATCTTTAAATGGTGTTATGATCCTGATGTTATTTTTATGGCTGGCTAGCTCACCTGCCAAGAGCGCTTTAACCACCTCGCCCTCGGCTTTGTTGTAGTTGCCTATCCACTCTTCGCTCCTAACGTCTATCCACTTTGTTTGCACGTTAGTGTTTGCAAATTTACTAGCCCCATCTCGCCCAAGTATCATCATATCGTCGTATGTAGTCTCATTTGAGATCTCAAACATAGGGTTAGCGCACCTTCTATGCACAATGAGTGGTGAGCCGACCCAGATACTCTCGCCGCTACCTTTTATATATGTGCCGATCTTTTGCGCTTTGTCGGCTCTTAGCTGCACTGATGACTTTAGCAGGTTAAACTCATCTTTTGCCTCACAGTAGCTAAGGATCGCATTATTTAAACTAACAGGTAGTGTTACGACTGGCTCAAGCTGAAGCGGGTCGCCTACTACCACGGCCATCTTTGAGCGAAGCAAGGCGCCTAACGCGTTAGTTAAATTTGCCTGCCCCGCTTCGTCTATCAAAAGCATGCCTATATCGCCATTTAAAAGCTCTTTAAAGGTGTTATTAAACGAGGCAAAAGTCGAGCTAATAACTGGCGTTAGCAAAAATAAACCCTTGATGATCTCACGTCTATGTTTTGCGTCAAGTCCGTTTTTCTCAGCCATCTTTTCATCGTTAAAGATAACACTAAGGGCACGTAAATTTGTCCTTACAGCCTCTTTGCAAGCAAATATCGCTGCCTTGTGTAAATTTAGTGCCTCTTTAAAAAGCTCTATCCTAGCCTTAAAAAGCTTTGTCTTGTGAAATTTTTTGTCTATGCCAAATTCCATCATAAATGGCATACTCTTTTGCATTTCGTCATTACTCTCGCTAAAGCTGCCGTTTAGAAAGATATCTAGCTCCTCGCTCCTACCAAGTATCTTTTGGCGTCTAGCAAAGTCGCTTTGCAGCCTTTTGTAAAGATTTATCTTAGTACCAAGCTCTGCTGCCCTGCTCTGCTGCCCTGCTATCTCGCTTTTTAGCTCATTTAGCCTTGCCTCGTTTTTCTCTTTGCTCTCGCCATTTTGCTTGCTAGCTTTTAAATTTTGCTCGGCTATCTGGCGGTTTATCTCGCCGACCTTTAGCGCCTCGTCGTTATACTTTTCAAAGGCCTCTGTCTTAAAAATTTGCTGAAAGACAAAAAATGCTGGCTTTTGCGGTAAATTTAGATACTCCTGCAAGGCCTCATTTTGACTAACAAGCCTTGTTAGCTCCTCTGCCTCCGCCTTTTTGTCCCCCAGCTTAGCCAAAATTTTATCATGCTCGTCCTCTAAAGGCTCTAAAAGCTCTTCTATCTGCTTAGCTGAGTTATAGCTCTCAAGCCTCCTATCGATATCAGCTAGCTCGTTTTTTAGGCTCTTTAGCTCCTCTTCTTTGATCCTGATCTCGCTAAAAAGCAAATTTACCTCGTGAAGCGCAAGGTTAAATTTCTCCTTCGCCACATCAAAGTCATCTACACCCTCGCCCACTGCAAGGTACTTGCCAAGGCCCATCAAAAAGCCATCTTGCTCCAAATACTCGCCGTATTCGCTTGCGATCTTGTCATACTGGCTGTGAGTAGCCTCGATCTTTACGCCGTTAATTGCGTTAAAAACAAAATTTGACTTGTTTTGCTTTGATCCAAGCGCCACACAAAAAAGCCCCCAAGCTGGCTTTGAGATAAAGGACTTCTCGCCAAATTTACTCTTTTCATCAGCCGAGAGCAGCCTTGTGGCTATAAATTTAAAATAATCAATCTCGCCCGCATACTCACCAATGCTCTTTAGCTGGCTTAGCTCCTTACTCAAAATTTCAACCGCGCCGTTATTACAAGAGCTAACGACCATCTCGTAGCCCTGCAAATCGTCATTTAGCCTAAAATAAAGCGCCTTTTCATCGCTATCATAAACTGGCTCAAAGATATCATGCCTGCTCATTTGCGCTATCTTCATCGCCCTAAGCGTGACAACCTCAGCCATCACGTCCTTTAAAAGCGTCGTTTTGCCAGTGCCTGGAGCGCCATTTACACTATAAATTCCACCATTTCCATCTTTAAATTTCTCAATTATATTGTTTAGCGCCATTTGCTGTGAGAAATTTAGAGCAAAATCACTTGCAAAAGCCGATCTAGGATAGCGCTCAGCCCTAAAAAAGTCCCTAACCGCCCTTTGATTTAGCTCGTCTCTAACGTCAAGCCGCTCAAATTTATTCTCACTGCCCTCGTGCAAAAACTGATCCGTTAGCTCGTGCGTCCTGCCTGATTCATAAAATTTGATAAGTAAATTTATATCATCTATAAAAAAGCTATTTAAAAGGCCGTCCGTATCTTTAAAATTTGGATCAGCGATCCTTACTTCAAGCCTGATCACGTCTTTGCAAAATGGCGTCTTTAGCGAGCTTTTTAGCTCCTCATGGACCGCTTTTACGTAGTCACTTAGACGCATTTTCTCTTTGTGGATAGAAATTTTATCCTTGATGTGTTCGCACTCTTTGTTAAAGTCGTTTTGGCTGATCTCTTTTAGGCGGTTTAGGCGCA
>CAUSWS010000050.1:0-8668 GCA_963535265.1 uncultured Campylobacter sp.
GTGATTTTAGTATTTTTTGCATTAAATACGCGTAAAATTTAACTACTTTATAACCTCTACGCTATCTACGTCGATTTCTGTTTTTGTGAAGTCTTTATCCACCTCGCCTCTTATTCTTAAAAGCGTATCTTCGTTGGCTGTTACATTGCCCCATTTTTTGTTGTCGATCTCAACTACGATAACGTCACCATTTTTATCAACAAATTCATATTTGTCTGATTTGATGTGTGACTTTATCTTGCCCTCAAGCACGACTTTGGCGTCGTCATTTAGTTTTAAAGCCTCTTTTACGCTTATCGTCTCGCTTTGGTGTTTTGATGCGAAGCCTCCAGCCATCGCGATGCTAGCAACTAGTGAAGCGATGATGATTTTTTTCATTTTTATCCTTTTAAAATTGGTTTTGAAATTTCAAAGGATATTACATTTTTGGCGTTAATAAATGGTAAGTTTTAAAACCTTGCACCTTTTGATGCAAGGTCTGTAAATTTATATAAGTTTAGCTAGTAAATTTTTGATGTCAGCTACGATCTCGTCGATGCCGCGTTCGCCATTTACTACGTGAAGTAGCTCTTTTTCGCTGTAAAACTTGCGGATAGGCTTGATCGGATCAAGATATACTTTCATGCGGTTGTTAAAGACTTCGTTGTTATCGTCAGCGCCTCTTGCACGGCCAAGCACTCTAGCTCTTGCCACATCTTCGCTAACATCTACTTCGATGACGCCTTTTAGTAAAATTTCGTCTTGCTCGCTTAAAACCTTGTCAAGCTCTGTCATTTGCTCAACGCTTCTTGGGTAGCCGTCGATTATGATGTTTGATTTGCTTGAGCTTTTTATAGCTGAGACGATCGCATTTACGACGACGTCAAGTGGGACTAAATTTCCTTTTGAGATAAAGCCGTCTATAAGCTTGCCAAGCTCGCTACCGCTAGCTACTTCAGCTCTTAAAAGATCGCCAGTTGAAAAGTGTGCAAATTTCTCATCATGCTGTGCGATGAGTGATGCGTCTGTTGTTTTGCCGCTGCCTGGAGCGCCTATGATTAAAAATAAATTCTTCATTTTTTCCCTTTTATTGCCTTTGTCTTTTGAGCGCTTTTTGCGGAGCTAGTAAAATTTAGCTTGATGAACTAAGTGTTCTATCTGCGCAAAATTTTACGTCGCAACCACAAAAATCATCTCAAACTACTTAGGCAAGTTTTTATTTAATTAGCCGCCAAGTTGGAGGCATCTTTTTATAAATTTAAATTTAGGATGGAATTTTGTCTAAGAAAATATTTAAAGACAAAAATTTCCATCTCTTTTTAAAGGCAAATTTTAAGCCTTTTGCTCTTTTTCTCTTATCCTTAGTCCTAGCTCCCTAAGCTGTTCGTTGCTAGCGTAGCTTGGTGCCTTTGTGAGTGGGCACTGAGCGCGCTGTGTTTTAGGGAAGGCTATGACGTCACGGATCGAGCTTGCTTTATTTACAAGCATATTTAGCCTGTCAAAGCCTATCGCGATACCGCCATGTGGAGGCGCACCAAATGTCAAGGCATCAAGTAAGAAGCCAAATTTCTCACGCTGCTCAGCTTCGTCTATGCCAAGAAGCTTAAAGACTTTTTGTTGGATGTCGTTTTTGTGAATTCTTATGCTTCCGCCGCCAAGCTCAAAGCCGTTTAGTACGACGTCGTGAGCGATAGAGAGGATGTCTTCAAGATCAGGCTCATCTATATTTTTTGGCATTGTAAATGGATGGTGCATCGCAGAGTAGCTACCATCGTCATTTTGCTCAAACATTGGGAAGTCAAGTACCCATAAGAACTCAAGTCTGTCTTGATCGATGATGCCCATTTGCTCTGCTAGAAAAATTCTAAATCTTCCCATATAATCAAGCACGATCTTTTTCTTGCCAGCACCAAAAAATACGACGTCACCAACCTTTAGCTCACATCTTGAGACGATCTCGTCAAGATCGCTTTGCTCAAAAAATTTGCAGAGCGGGCCTTTTAAGCCATCTTCTTTCATCTGGAAGTAGCCAAGACCTTGCGCGCCAAATTTGCGGACGAATTCCTCAAATCTATTCATCTCGCGCTTACTAAAGATATTGTCGCCATTTGGCACTTTTAGCGCTTTTATGCGGTTTTTCTTCTTATCTTTTGCGATCCCGCTAAAAATTTCATTGCTTGAGCGCTCGAAAATATCGATCACATCGATCATTTTTAGATCATATCTAAGGTCTGGCTTGTCTGAGCCGTAAGTCTCAGTCGCCTCTTTGTAGCTCATGCGTCTAAATGGTGTTTTGATATCGTATCCGCAGGCTTTAAAGATATCTTTTAGCATAGTCTCTGCCATATTTATGATATCTTCTTGCTCGACAAAGCTCATTTCGATATCTATTTGAGTAAATTCTGGTTGGCGATCAGCCCTTAAGTCCTCGTCACGGAAGCATTTTGCTATCTGAAAATACTTATCAAAGCCAGAACACATCAAAAGCTGTTTAAATAGCTGCGGGCTTTGTGGTAGCGCATAAAACTGGCCCGGATATACGCGGCTTGGCACTAGGTAGTCTCTAGCACCTTCTGGAGTTGCGCGTGTTAAAACTGGAGTTTCAAACTCGATAAAGCCCATTTTATCTAGGCTGTTTCTAGCTGCTATCGCCGCACGAGAACGCATTTTAAAGATATTTTGCAAGCGCTCGCTTCTTAGGTCTAAAAAGCGGTATTTTAGCCTGATATCCTCATTTACGCTCTCATCACCTATCATAAATGGTAGTGGCTCGCTTGGATTTTCGATGATGAGCTCGCTTACTATCACCTCTATCTCGCCAGTTTTTAGCTTTGGATTGGTTAGACCTTCGCCTCTGGCTCTTACTTTACCTTTTGCTTTTAAGACATATTCATCTCTTACTTTTGCAGCCACGTCGTGTGCTTCTTTGCTATCAGCAGGGTCACAAACTAATTGTATAAGCCCGCTAACGTCTCTTAAGTCGATGAAAACAACGCCACCGTGGTCTCTATATGTGTTTGCCCAGCCACAAAGTATTACTTCTTTGCCGATATCAGCTTTGCTAAGATCGGTGCAATAATGACTTCGCATAAAATGCTCCTTTGCAATGTTTTTTAGGCAATTATAATCGCTTTTTTCTTTTGAAAAGCTTTGTTAAAATAAAATATGTTACAATCATTTCTATGAAAAATGAACAAAAATTTAATACTTTTTGCGTAAAAAAAGTGGGACTTATCGCGAAGGATTATCCATTATTTAAGCAGGATTTAGCAAAGCTGGAAAAAATTTTAAAAAAGTATAACGCAGAAATTTTGCTTGAAAAAAACTGTGCAAAACAGGTAGAAAAAAGTGGCTTTGAGCTGATAAAACTAGCCAAAGAGTGCGAATTTCTTATCACTCTTGGCGGTGATGGCACGATCATCTCAACTTGCAGAAAACTAGCCCATATCTCGCCACTCATCCTTGGCATACACGCTGGTAGGCTAGGCTTTTTGACAGATATTACGATAAATGAGAGTGAGAAGTTTTTTAAAGACTTTTTTGATGATAAATTTGAGGTAGAGACGCCTTTTATGCTTGATGTGACACTTCACAAAAATGATGGCAAAACCGAGCGAAAGATAGCATTTAACGACGCAGTCATAGTTAGCAAAAATGGCGGCTCGATGACGCATATCGAGGCACTTTTAAATGAAAAGTATTTTAACTCATATTTTGGTGATGGCGTCATAGTGGCAACTCCTGCAGGAACCACGGCATATAACATGAGTGCAAATGGCCCTATCATCTACCCGCTAAGCGAGGTCTTTGCGCTAACTCCCATTTGTTCGCACTCGCTCACTCAGCGTCCAGTCGTGCTTACGAAAAATCACACGGTTAAATTTAGAACAAAAAGCGACGCCATTTTAGTAATAGACGGCCAAGACCGCTTTGATATGAGTAAAATTTCAGCCGTCAGTATGAGCCTGAGCAACAAAAAAGCTAGGCTGATACGCCATATTGGCAGGGATTATTTTCAAATTTTAAAAGAGAAACTTCACTGGGGTTATAATGATTGATCGAATTTTGATTAAGGATTATCTAAATTTTAAAAATGTCGAGCTAAATTTCAAAGAGGGTCTTAGCGTATTTACGGGCGTTAGCGGCGCTGGTAAGTCGGTGCTGATGGGTGCAATTATGGCTGTTTTTGGTCTAAAAGATAGCGAGGCAAGGCTGATTGAGGCTGATGTGGAGCATAAATTTGAGCTTGATGAGTTTGGCATAGAAAACGAAGAGGTCAATATTTTCAAGCTTTTAAAAGATAAGAGCACGAGGTATTTTATAAACCAGCAAGCCATCTCAAAGAGAAATTTGGCCCAAGTGGCGCGCGAGCACATCAAATATCTCTCTGCAAAAGAGGCAAATGAATTTGAAAATGAGAAATTTCTAAATTTGCTTGACAGGCTTGAAATTTCAAAAAATGAGAAATTTAAAGAGATAAAGCAGGAATTTGAAGAGGTGTTTTTGGGATTTTCTAAAATTTCAAAAGAGCTAGCCACTATAAAAGAGGAAGAGAAAAAGGTCGAGGAGCTAAAGGAGCTTGCTAGCTTTGAGATCGAGAAGATAAGAAGTGTAGGGCCTAAAAAAGGCGAGTTTGAAGAGCTTATGGAGACTAAGAAAAGGCTTAGCAAAAAAGATAAGATAAATGAGGCGTGGGCTAGAGCTGATCGGATATTTGAGCTAGAACACAGCGTAAATGAGGCGCTAAGTATCAGCGACCTTGACAATGGCTTTTTTGAAGATGCGATGAATGAGCTAAGGGTCGCAAGAGATAGCCTAAATATGGAGGAGCTTGACGATATCGACGTGGAGAGCGTGCTTGATAGGATAGAAGCTCTTAATGCCATTATTAGGCGCTATGGCAGCGAGGAGGAGGCGTTAGAAGCGCTTGCTAAAAAGGAAAAAGAGCTTGCTAGATATGAAAATTTAAGCTTTGAAAAGAGCGAGCTTGAGAAGAAATTTGAAATTTTAAGCCAAAAGGCAAATAAGCTAGCCAGCACATTAAGCAAGGCAAGGGGCACAAATTTAAAAGAGCTTGAGGCTATGATAAATTTATACCTAAAAGAGCTTTATATGCCAGATATCACACTAAAGATCGAGGAGAAAAGGCTTGATATTTTGGGCGCTGATGAAATTTGTCTAAATTTAAACGAGACCTCGCTTAAAAATTTAAGCTCAGGCGAGCTAAACCGCTTAAGACTGGCCTTTATAGCTGCATCTAGCGAGATAACAAAAACAGGTGGCGACGTCATCATTTTAGACGAAATAGATGCAAATTTAAGCGGAAAAGAGGCGATGAGTATCGCAAATGTCTTGCTCAAGCTTGCAAATTTATATCAAATTTTTGCCATTTCTCACCAGCCACAGCTTAGCTCAAAGGCAAATTCGCACTTTTTAGTAGAGCGCGACGGCGAGAGCTCAGTCGTAAGAGAGCTTGACAAAGAGGAGCGTATAAATGAGCTTGCACGTATGATAAGTGGCGAGCATATCAGCGAAGAGGCGATAAATTTTGCAAAAGGACTTTTAAAATAGCTTGAAATTTAAGTTTTAAATTTAAGCTTTGTGATTAGGTTTATTTGTTAAAATCCGAGCTAGTTTAATAAAAAATCACAGGAATAATATGGAAAGAATTCTAGTAGTTGATGATAATAAGGCACTTGCTAAGCTAATCGTCATGCAGATGGAAAAGAGTATTGAGGATATGGCGATCGATGTTGCGTATGATTTTGCCGAAGCCAAGATGCTTATTAGCGAGCACGGCAAAGATTATTTTATGACTATCTTGGATCTAAATTTGCCCGACGCACCAAATGGTGAGATCGTTGATTATATCCTTGCACAAGGGCTCTGTGCTATAGTTTTAACTGGCAGCATCGATGATAATACGAAAGAATTTTTTATAAACAAAGATATAGTTGATTACGTCTATAAGGGCAACATGGATGATATCAACTACATCTTTCAAATGATAAATAGACTAAGCAAAAATAGACAATACAAAGTCCTTGTCGTTGAGGACTCGCTGCCTTTTAGAAATATGATAAAAAAAATCTTAACTAGCCTTCAGTTTAAGGTCCTAGCAGCAGCCCACGGCGAAGAGGCGATGAGCTATTTTGCTGATAATCCTGATATAAATTTAATCATAACTGACTATAGAATGCCTGTTAAAGATGGTTTAGAAGTCTTAAAAGAGGTGAGAAAAAAGAAAGATAAAAACCACCTTGGCGTGATCGTGATGACCTCGCCTAGCGAAAAAACAGATGCTGCGATATTTTTAAAAAATGGAGCTAGTGACTTTATAGCAAAGCCATTTTCTAAAGAAGAGCTTATTTGTCGTGTAAATAACACCATCGAGGCGATGGAGAATATAAATAAGATAGCAAATTTCGCTAACCGTGACTTTTTAACTGGCGCTTATAATAGAAGATATTTTTATCAAGATGTAGAAGAGTATGTTCAAACAGCTGAAGAGCTTGATGAACCTTATGCGTTTGCTATGCTTGATATAGATCACTTTAAAAAGATAAATGACACATACGGACATGATGGTGGCGACAAGATACTAAAATCACTCGCAAAGATACTAATTGACAATACAAAAGGAAGAGATGTAGTCGCTAGGTTTGGTGGCGAGGAGTTTTGTGTCGTTCTTAAAAAGATAGAAAGAGAAGAGGCGATTAAATTTTTTGTAAATTTAAGAGCAAAAGTGGCTGAAAATGAGGTGATCATAAAAGATAAAACCATAAAAGTGACCGTTTCTATCGGGGTTTCTTTTGGGAAAGGTCACTGCGAGATAGATGATATGCTTGAAGCTTGCGACTCAGCGCTTTATGTCGCTAAAGAAAATGGTAGAAATAGGGTAGAAATAGCTTTATGATTATAGATACGCATTGTCATTTGGATAGCAAAGTTTATGATTTTGACCTAGAGCAAATTTTATCTGAAGCCAGAAATTTAGGGCTAAAAGGCTTTATTATCCCTGGAGCTGATATTAATGATTTACCAAAAGCGGCTAAAATAGCTCACGAAAAAAGTGATATTTTCTTTGCCGTTGGAGTTCATCCCTATGATAAAGAGAATTTTAATATAGAGACTTTAAGAGAATTTGCCAAAGATAAAAAGTGCGTGGCTATCGGTGAATGTGGGCTTGACTACTACCGCTTGCCAAAAGATGAAGAAGAAAAGATAAGAGAAAAGCAAGATCAAAAACGTGTTTTTCTAGCTCAACTTGATTTGGCAGTTGAGTTAAAAAAACCCGTTATCCTCCATATTAGAGAGGCTAACGAGGACTCTTTTAACATTTTAAAAGAGTATGCGCCAAAGCTTAAAGCTGGAGCGGTTTTGCATTGTTATAATGCTTCGCCACTTCTTTTGGAGCTTTGCAAATTTGGGAATTTTTACTTTGGCATAGGTGGCGTTTTGACTTTTAAAAATGCTAAGAATTTAGTTGAAATTCTGCCAAAAATTCCTTTTGATAGGGTATTAATAGAGACTGACGCCCCTTATCTCACGCCAGAACCAAATCGTGGCAAGAGAAATGAGCCGGCGTTTACGACATTTGTTGCTAAAAAGATAGCTGAAATTTTAAACCTTGAATTTGAAGTAGTTTGTAAAGCGACTTCAAATAATGCCAAAAGGTTATTTAAGTGCTTTGCCTAAAAAATGGGTATTGCACTTGCTTAAGATGCTAGCATCATTAAGCTTTGACACGAAAAAGGATAGAAATGAAAGCAATGCTTAAGATATTTTTATTATTTGCATGTAGCACCTTGCTACTAGCAAACGCGCCTGAGAAGAGCTCTTATGACACTCAGGTTAAAATTTTAAAAGAGCTAGACATCGATGCTAGCTTTATGAAAACTTCTCACTATGCAAAGATGAGACAAGGCATACAAAACTCACAGGTAAGAACATTTACAGATGCCTTGAAAAATGGCTATATGTATATACCAATGATTAAAGAGCAGATCAAAAAATCAGGCGTGCCTGAGTCATTTTTCTACCTAGCGATGATAGAGTCGGGCTTTTCAAATCACACTGTCTCAAACGCTAAAGCTACTGGTATGTGGCAATTTATGGAGCAAACAGCAAAAATTCACGGCCTAAAAGTAGGACAATACACCGATGAAAGAAAAGATCCAGTCGAATCAACCGTAGCCGCTACAAACTATCTAAGATCACTTAAAAATCAATTTGGCAAGTGGTATCTTGCAGCATTAGCTTATAATTGTGGTGATGGAACGCTTAGAAGAGCAATACAAAAAGCTGGTACAGATGATTTAGTAACCCTGATTGATTCAGAAAAGAAGTATCTTCCACCTGAAACTAGAAATTTCATCATTAAAATTTTAAGAGCGGCATATATAGCAAAAGATGCGGACTTTTTGATATCTAAAGAGTCATCTTTGCTAAACATAAATGGTGGATTAAGACTTACGAAAGTAAAAGTGCCAGGCGGTACAAATTTAGCTCAGATAGGCGACAGCATCGGTCTTAGCACAAAAAAGATGAAAAGCAATAACCCACATTTAAAATTTGTATTTACTCCTCCAACTTTAAAAGATTATTACGTTTATATCCCTGAAAATAAAAAACAACTTTTCTCAGATAATTTCAAACCATTTAATGGCAAAAATAACTTCTACGCATA
>CAUSWS010000051.1:0-8605 GCA_963535265.1 uncultured Campylobacter sp.
CAAAAACTCAAAAAATGCAAGAGGTGTCATAAAAAGTCTAAGATAAATTTCTAAAATTTATTTTTTTTTAAAGTTTATTTATTTAGAATGCGCGAAATTAATTTAACCGAAAGGATCTAAAATGAAATCAGATATGTGCCAGATGTGCCACCTACTAAAAAATGCGTCGTCGAAAGACTAATCTCTAAGCACAGAATTTCTTTTTAAGTGCTTAGAAAAAGCTTAAGCGCTTAAAAAGAAATTTAACCTTCTAGCTTAAATTTATCCTTTTTTGGTGCTTGGCAAATTTTAAAAAAGGATAACAAATGAAAAAACTACTTCTTACCTCTTTAGTTGCCCTAGGCCTTAGCGTTAGCGCAAATGCTGCTGACAAGTCAAAAACAATAATCGTTGGTGCTACACCTATCCCACATGCTGAAATTTTAGAGGTTGTAAAACCTATTTTGGCAAAAGATGGCTACACACTTGAGATCAAGGAATTTAACGACTACACCACGCCAAACCTTGCGACAGAGGACGGCGACCTTGACGCAAACTTCTTTCAGCACATCCCATATCTTGAAGAATTTAACAAAAATAAAGGCACTCACCTTGTAAAAACAGTTGGCGTGCACCTAGAGCCAATGGGAGTTTATTCTAAAAAGATAAAAGACATAAAAGAGCTAAAAGATGGCGCAGTGGTCTCTATCCCAAATGACCCAACAAACGAGAGCCGCGCACTTGACATCGTAGCAAGTGCCGGACTTATCAAGCTAAATGATAACCCACTAAAAACTCCGCTTGATATAGTTGATAACCCTAAAAAGCTTAAATTTGAAGAGATCGAGGCTGCTCAAGTGCCAAGAACGCTTGATGACGTTACTATCGCAGTTATCAACACAAACTACGCGCTAAATGCAAATTTAAATCCAACAAAAGACGCGCTTGTGATCGAGGGTAAAGATAGCCCATACGTAAACTACGTAGTTGTTAAAGCTGGCAACGAGAACAGCCCTAAAACTAAAGCCCTTGATAAAGCGATCAATTCACCAGAAGTTAAGAAATTTATCGAGACAAAGTATAACGGCGCTATCATCCCAGCGTTTTAATTAAATTTATAAAAAGCGACGTAAAAGCTTTTACCTTTTTAGCGTCGCTTCAAATCAAATCAAAAAAGGAAAAACAATGAAATTTATCAAACTTTTAACCGCTTCTTTAGTTGCTCTAAGCCTTCACGCAGCCGACAAAGACCACACTATCACTGTTGGCGTCTCACCTGTGCCACACGCTGAAATTTTAGAATTTGTAAAACCAAAGCTAAAAGATAAAGGCTACGACCTTGTTATCTCTGAAATTTCAGACTATTCGATACCAAATGTCGCCACAGAAGATGGTAGCTTAGACGCAAATTTCTTTCAACATTTACCATATCTTGAGGAGCAAAACAAGGCTAGAGGCCTGCATCTTGTAAGCGTTGCGAGCGTGCATGTCGAGCCACTTGGCTTTTACTCTAAAAAGATAAAAGATATCAAAGAGCTAAAAGATGGCGCAAAAGTGGCGATCGCTTACGATCCGTCAAATGGCAACAGAGCGCTTAGAATTTTAGAAAAAGCCGGTCTTATAGAGATCGATAAAAACGTAAAAGTTGCAACTGTAAATGACATAACTAAAAATCCTAAGAATTTACAATTTGTCGAGCTAGAAGGTGCTCAGATCCCAAGAACGCTTGATGATGTCGATATCGCTGCTATTAGCACAAATTTCGTCCTTGATCTTGGCATGAGTGTGGCAAAAGATGCACTTTTACTTGAAGACGCCAATAGTCCTTATGCAAACATCATCGTCACAAGAGCTGGCAACGAGAACAATCCTAAGATCAAAGCTTTAGTTGATGCGGTGCTTAGCCCTGATACTAAAAATTTCATCATCACTCGCTACAAAGGCGAAGTCATACCTGCATTTTAAAAACGGGGCGAGCTTTCGCCCTACTTTCACCTTTAAATTTAAACCTTATAGCTTTTCGTTTTAACTATCTTTTTTAAAATTTATCGCTTTTGTTAGTTACTATTAGTAAATAAAGCTTTGCTACAATGCTTCATTTTAAGATAAATTTCGGAGTAAAAATGTTACATGACATTATTGACTTTATCGTTTCAAGCGTGAGCAGCTGGGGGTATGCTGGTATATTTGTGATGATGTTTTTAGAGAGCTCGTTTTTTCCATTTCCAAGCGAAGTGGCGATGATACCAGCTGGATATCTAGCTCACAAAGGCGAGATGAGCCTAGCGCTTGCCTTTATATCAGGCACGCTTGGTAGCTTACTTGGAGCCATTTTTAACTACTATCTTTGCTACTTTTTTGGACGTGAGATCATCTTAAAATACGGCAAATTTGTCGGCATCACTCACGAAAAGATGGATAAATTTGAAGCATTTTTTAATAAACACGGCGAAATTTCGACCTTCAACTCACGCCTCATCCCTGGAATTCGTCAGTATATCAGCCTGCCAGCTGGGCTAGCTAAGATGAATATTTTTAGATTTTGCCTATTTACCACGCTTGGCGCTGGGGTTTGGTGCGCGGTTTTGCTTGGAGTTGGCTATTTTCTAGGCTCAAATCCAGACAAACAGACACTTCTAACTATCACGATCGCTCTTTTAACTGTGGTTGCAGTAATAAGTGCTATCTATGTAGTAAAGCAAAGAAAGAAATAATACATATAAAAATACATAAAATTTAGTGTATTTTGCTAAATTTAGCTCAAATTTTTAGCTAAATTTAGCCTAGCTGATCGCTCTCATTTTTTCTAGGCGAGCTAAATTTCTTGAAATTTTCTCTAGCTCACTTTGCTCGCATACCTCGTCGCCTGAGTAGAAAAATTTCACATTTGGAGTTAGTTTTATATTTGAAATTTGAAGTTTAAGCTCGCTTATGAGGCGCTTTACCGTCCCTTCGTTGCCGTCTATTATGCTTATATTTGCTGACAAAATTTCTCTTAAGCTATCTTTGAAATAGTTAAAATGTGTGCAGCCAAGCACTAAAAAGTCAAATTTACTTAGATCAAATTTACATAGCTCATCTTTTAGATATGACTTCACGTTTTCACTCTCAAACTCAGCCTTTTCAGCGAAATTTACAAGGCGAGGCAGAGCTAGCAGCTCGGTTTTATCTTTTGCATTTAAATTTGTGATTAGCTCTTTTAGTTTTGCGCCATTTACGGTGACTGGAGTGGCGATGACAAGCGTTTTTAGGGCGTCATCGTGGCTTAGATCGTGAGCCTTTTTTACAGCTGGCTCCATGCCGATGATCGGCACGCTTAAATTTGCTCTAAGCTCTTTTATCGCCACGCTTGTAGCTGTGTTACAAGCTATCACGACAGCTTCTGCGCCATTTTCTATAAGAAATTTCACCGCATCAAAGCTAAATTTTAAAATTTCATCCCTGCTCTTTTGTCCGTATGGGACATTTTTCACGTCTGCGTAATATAAAAATTCATGCTCGCTAAGCTTGCTTAAAGCTTCGTTTAAGACGCTAAGTCCGCCAAGCCCCGAGTCAAATATACCTATCTTCATGCCCATCCTTAAAGCCTACAATTATAGCAAATAATATCTTTGTAAGCCGTTTTTTATTATACTTTGGCTCATTTTAAAGTTGGAGCTAAATTTGGCAGTTGATAAGGTTATTTTCTATCTTTGCGCGACTTTGATCGCCATAAGTATCATTTTCTCACTATCTTTGCCAGTTTTTACAGTTCTATTTTTTAACTACGACGAATTTCACTTTTTCATCCGCCAGTTTGCAGTCGGCTGCATCGGCATCTTCATCATGTGGTGGCTCTCAAGGCTAAATCCAGACAAAGCGCTTAACTGGATAGGGTTTAGCCTTTTTGGCTTTTGCATCATCGCTATGATACTTATGCATGCCCTGCCAGCTTCTATGGTGACTGATGCTGGCGGTGCAAGACGCTGGATCAGACTGCCAGGCTTTTCGCTTGCGCCTGTTGAGTTTTTCAAAGTTGGTTTTGTCTTTTTTTTGGCATGGAGTTTTACTAGAAAATTTAGCGACGGCAATAGAACTTTGATGGATGAGATCAAGATACTTTTTCCATATTTAATTCTTTTTTGTGTAGCCATTGTTTTGATCGCTATTTTACAAAATGATCTTGGACAGGTTGTGGTTTTGGCGCTTACTTTTGTGACGATGGCTCTTTTTGCAGGGGCTAGCGTTAGGCTCTTTGGCATAGGCATTGTTGGCGCTGCCTTTGTTATGACGGTGGCGATAGTTAGCTCAGAGCACAGAATTTTGCGTATAAAGTCATGGTGGGGCACTATACAAAACATGGTTCTCTCTTTCTTACCAGATAGCGTGGCAAACGTGCTTAGAGTGGCAGATGCACCAGAGCCATATCAAATTTCTCACTCACTAAATGCGATCAAGCATGGCGAGTTTTTTGGCGAGGGGCTTGGAGCTGGGATATTTAAGCTTGGCTTTTTAAGCGAGGTGCATACGGACTTTGTGCTAGCTGGCATAGCTGAAGAGGTCGGTGTTTTTGGCATTTTATGCATCACCGCGATCTTTATCACGCTACTTTATAGGATATTTAGAATTTCAGCTAGGAGCGAAAACAAAGTCTATCACCTATTCTCACTTGGTATTGGGCTTATCTTGTCGTTTTCATTTTTGATGAATAGCTACGGCATCACATCGATCACGCCTATAAAAGGTATCGCTGTGCCATTTTTAAGCTATGGCGGTAGCTCCGTGCTTGCTATATGCATCGGCATCGGCATGGTCTTGATGGTTAGTAAAAAGGCAAAACTATGATAGTTATTTGTGGTGGCGGCACTGGCGGACATTTAGCGATCGCTAGAAGCTTTTGTGAAGAGCTAAATGAGAGAGGCATAAAGCCTATTTTCATCGGTTCAACTAGCGGTCAGGATAAATTTTGGTTTGAAAATGATGATAAATTTGCAAAGAAATTCTTTTTACCAAGCAGTGGTGTCGTAAATAAAAGAGGCTTAGCCAAGCTAAAATCACTAACAAATATCATAAGCCTAGCTTTAAAATGCAGGCAAATTTTTAAAGAAAATGGCGTAAAAGCAGTCATCAGCGTGGGAGGCTACTCAGCAGCTCCAGCAGCCATAGCAGCCATCATCTCAAAAACGCCACTTTTCATCCATGAGCAAAATGCCGTAACTGGCAAGCTAAATAAAATTTTAAAGCCGTATGCAAAAGGCTTTTTTAGCTCTTATGATGAGCTCTCGCCCTGCCCTTACCCAGTGGCAAATAAATTTTTTGAAAGCCAAAGAACAAGAGGTGAGCTAAAAACTATACTATTTTTAGGTGGCTCACAAGGGGCAAAAGCAATAAATGAGCTAGCTATAAATTTAGCCCCATATCTTAAAGAAAAAGGGATAAAGATCATTCATCAATGCGGCAAAAATGCCCTTGATGAGCTTAAAAAAAGATATGATGAGCTTGGCTTTAGCGAGGCAAATTTAGAAATTTTTGACTTTAGCAAAGAGATAGAAAAGAAGATGAGCGAGGCTGATCTTGCCATATCAAGAGCTGGAGCTAGCTCGCTTTGGGAGCTTTGCGCAAATGCCCTGCCTTCTATCTTTGTGCCATTTCCTTATGCTGCTAGCAACCACCAATTTTATAACGCTAAATTTCTAAAAGATAAAGGCATAGCTGAAATTTGCCTGCAAAATGGTGAAAATTTAGACAAAGATGAAGTCATAAAAATGATCGAGAGCTTTGATCTAAATAAAAGCAGCAAAGCT
This sequence comes from uncultured Campylobacter sp., assembly GCA_963535265.1. GTDB lineage: Bacteria > Campylobacterota > Campylobacteria > Campylobacterales > Campylobacteraceae > Campylobacter_A. The sequence continues at coordinate 5,763 of CAUSWS010000051.1, forward strand.
CTAAAAGATATCCTTTTGCCAAACGGATCAAAAGAGATAATGGATAAAATCTTAAGCTAGATCCTCGCCTATGGCGTAGGCTTTTAGCTCTCGTAGCTCGTAAATGAGGTAGTGATAGATAAGCTCGTTTGTCTTTAGGCTCTTGCCTGAAAGCACAGGTCTTATCATCTCGATGATCCTATCTGTGATACCTGCGATCTCAACCAAAAGTAGCTCATCTCCCCTTTGTTTGGCAACCCTTATGCAGTTATAAAAAAATGTGTAGATAGTTTTAAAATTTTCCAAAACGACGTTTGAGACGATCTGAGAGTCGAGATGTAAAATTTTATTCATCCTATTTTGTAGTTCCATTAGCTCGGCAAGTAGCCCTCTTATCATCGCTGTATCGCCACTTCTTGAGAAAATACTCTTCTTCTTTTTTTTGTTTTGTATCTGATACTCAGCGACTAAGACCTGCATAATGTTTGAGATGTTTGTCAGGCTCTCTTGTAAATTTTGATTAGTCTTTAGGCTCACGCCAGCCTTTTCTATCTTGTAGTATAGGCTTTTGTTTGTTTGGTCTAGGTATGAGCTAATGTTTTCGTAGTAATCTTCAGTATTAAAGACATTTTTAAAAAAACTGCCCTCGTCTGTTGTGCTGTAAAGTCTTTTTTTGATCTCTTCGACATTTTTATTAAAAGTAAGCGCATCGATCTTTGTCTCAGGCTCGACAACGCCGTTGTTTTCGATAACTTCCAAGTTTTTCTTAAGCGTATTTATCAGCTTATCAATCTCATTAAAATCCATTTTGCCTCTTTGAAATTTTTGGCTATTTTACTATAAAAAGCTGAAGTTTTCGCTTGCAATTCTTAAAGAGATAAATTTATACTTCTTTTAATAAAATATCTCAAAAAAGGAGCAAAAATGAATGGTGAAGTTTTTAACGCTTGCATTATCGTAGCATCCATAAAGCAAGCTTTAAAGTCAAATTTAGAGCTAAACTACAAAGGCGAAAAATATATAAAAAGCCTAGTTTTTGACTATATTTTGGAGGGAGATCCAGAAAAAAGAGAGCAAGCTAACATAAATGAGTGGTTTAAGCACGCCTTAAAGCTTGGATTAAGCGACGTGAGATTTGCTACAAATTTAGCAGTCTCTTCAGATGAGCGCTCACTACAAGGCTTTTCAAATGTAAGCTACAAGTCAATTCTTTGCATTTATAAAGATAAGATGAGCTACTTTGTGCCCCACTGGAGCTTTGAAGAAGATAAAAAGGGCTGGGATATAGTCTATAAAGAATTTAGCCTAGATGGCATACCAGAAATTCAAAAATTTAGCGATAACACTTTGGAGTTTAAAGATATCCTAACAAGGATCTCTAAATTTGCTGATGAGATAGAGTGTGAGAATTTTGGTGATTGCTTTAGAAAGGGGCTAAAAGCGCTAAACGAGTCAGAAAAGATAGAGCAAAATATCCTAAATGTGCCACTTATGCCAAAGCTAAATTTAGCCCTTTTTACTGCGGCAAGTGCGGCCGATGTCTTTGGTGGTATGGGCTCATGGAACGACGACGCAGCAGGCTTGGCACAGCATAAAAAACGAGGCAAAGAGTATGATGAGCTTAGCAGTGAGCTTTTTACGCAGATGCGAAAAGCCACACTTTTTGCCATAAATGAGTGGTAGCTAGCCGTTTATCTGATAGATCTTTTTTCGCTGACTTGAGCTACCGATGTTTAGAATTTTGCGGTATTTGGTGATAGTTCGGCGAACGATTTGGATGCTAAATTTAGCTTGGATGAGTTCTTGGATTTTTAGATCAGAAAGAGGCTTTTTGTGGTCTTCATTTTTGATAAGCTCTAGCAAAAATTCCTTTATCGCGGCGTTTGAAGTCTCTTCGTCAAAGCCAGTTGCAAAGAAATTTTTAAGTGCGACCGTGCCCCTTGGAGAGCTTAGATATTTGTTTGCGATCGCTCTTGAGATGGTTGAAGGGTTGCGCCCAAGCTCGTCTGCTAGGTCTTTTAGCTTCATAGGCTTTATGTCGCCACCTAAAAAGTAATCATACTGATACTCAACTATCATGAGCCCTATCTTATAAAGTGTCGCCTTTCTCATCTCAAGGGCGTCTATGAGCTCGCTTGCCTCTTTTATGCGTGAGCTGATAAAGGCCTCTTTCTCGTCTAGCCCCTCAGTGTCTATTGAAATTTCAGGATAGTACTCGTCATTTATCTGCACGCTAATGCCACTACTGGTGCTTAGCACGAAGATGTCAGGCACCGCCTCTTTTTCATCTTTAAGATATTCAATGGCTGGGGGATTTTTAAATTTCTTTATTATTTTTAGTGCATCGTCGTAAAATTTAAGCTTTCTAAGCTTTTCTATATTTTCAAAATTTAAGATGATCTTTTTAGCACTCTGCCTGATCTCATCGCTAGTTTCGATCTCGCCAAGCTGAAACAAAAAGCTCTCTTTGATATCCTTTGCACCCACGCCACAAGGCTCAAGATAGGCAAACCTAGCCCTTACTCGCTCCACTTCACTCTCGCAAAAGCCTGCAAAAATTTCATCATCATAGGAAAAATAGCCCTCGTCATCTAAACACTCTATGATCTTATATGCGATATCTTGGGACTTTTGCGTGGGGAAAAGTGGTGGATTTATCTGGCTAATAAGCTTTTCGTAGAGGCTTTCTTTATAGATACTTAAAGCCTCGATGCTCTCGCTAACAGAATTTCTACTAACCTGCTCGAAAAAATTTCGCTTTTTTTCGCTTTTTTCTAAATTTTTATGTGTGATCGTGGCGAAGGGATTATCTTTTATAAAAGGCTCAAGCGTCTCTTTTAGCTCATCAAGCCCGCTTTGAAGGA
>CAUSWS010000052.1:0-8533 GCA_963535265.1 uncultured Campylobacter sp.
TAAATTTTTCGTGATCTCTTGCGTTTTAACGCCATCATTTTTGAAATTTATCCAGTCGTTGAAAAGTGCTGAAAGTGCGTTTGGCACGCTGTCTATGTTGTTTCTCATTATGTCTTCGATGCGGTGGCGCATAGTCTCGATCGCTACGTTCATACCCATGCCAAACTCGGCGTTATCTTCAAATAGCGAATTTGCCCACGCAACGCCCTTGCCTTCGTCGTTTGTGGTGTACGGAGTAGATGGTGCAGAGCCGCCATATATTGAGCTACAACCAGTTGCGTTTGCCACGATCATGCGCTCGCCAAAGAGCCTCGTAATAAGCGTGATATACGGAGTTTCGCCACATCCTGGGCAAGCGCCGTGGAATTCAAAGAGCGGCTTAGCAAAGCCAACGCCCTTAACGCTCTCTTTGTTCATGAGATCGTCTTTGTAAGCGACCTTTTTAAATAGATAATCAGCGTTTTCTTGCTCGTTTTTGCCTAGCTCTTCTTCAAGCGGCACCATGACGAGCGATTTTTCCTTGCTCGGGCAGTTTTGAGCGCACAGTTCGCAGCCGGTGCAGTCTAGCGGGCTTACTTGAATTTTATATTTTAGCCCCTTGACCTCTTTGCCTTTGGCTTCTAAATTGTGCTCTTTTACGCCATCAGGGGCTGCGCTAAGCTCATTTTCGTCTATCAAAAATGGTCTGATGACGGCGTGTGGGCAGACAAATGCACACTGGTTGCACTGGATGCAGTTTTGCTCGATCCATTTTGGCACCATGACGCCAACGCCGCGTTTCTCGTAAGCCGTCGTGCCAGCTTCAAAGTGACCGTCTTCGTAGCCAATAAAGGCTGAGACTGGTAGGCTGTCACCACGAGCCGCATTTATCGGTTTTACGACGTTTTCGATGAAGCTGTTGCCGATGTATTTTTCTTCTTTTTGAGTTTCATCTGCTAAATTTGCCCACGCAGGATCGACTGGCACTTTTATGAGCCCATTTGCGCCAACATCGATAGCGTTGTAGTTCATCTGCACGATCGCCTCGCCTTTTTTGGCGTAGGCTTTGTGCGCGTACTCTTTCATATATTTTTGCGCATCTTCAAATGGTATGATGTCAGCAAGCTTGAAAAATGCCGACTGCATTATGGTATTTGTGCGGTTTTTAAGTCCGATGTCGTGCGCTAGTTTGGTTGCGTTTATGATGTAGAAATTTATATTTTTGCTAGCTAAAATTTTCTTAACTTTATTTGGTAGCTTCGCTATGGTCTGCTCTGCGTCCCAGATAGAGTTTAATAAAAATGTGCCGTTTTCTCTTATGCCGTCAATCACGTCGTAAATTTCAAGATATGCTGCAACTGAGCATGCTACAAAGTGCGGATTTGAGACGAGATAGGTCGAGCGGATCGGCTTTTTGCCAAAGCGAAGGTGCGAGCGTGTGTAACCGCCTGATTTTTTACTATCGTAGGCAAAATATGCCTGCGCGTAAAGATCAGTCTTATCGCCGATGATCTTAATGGAATTTTTGTTTGCGCCCACGGTGCCATCAGCGCCAAGGCCGTAAAATAAACACTCTTTAACGCTCTCATCGCTTAGTGAAATTTTCTCTCCAGTTGTCAGCGACGTAAAAGTTACGTCATCAACGATACCCACTGTAAAGCCATCTTTTGGCTCGTTTTGGTTTAAATTTTCAAACACAGCTAGCATCTGCGCAGGGTCGACGTCCTTTGAGCTTAGGCCGTATCTGCCGCCAACTATGATCGGGGCGTCCTTTTGGCCGTAAAACGCTGCTTTTATATCAAGATATAGTGGCTCGCCAAGGCTACCAGGCTCTTTTGTGCGATCAAGAACGGCTATTTTTTTCACGCTCTTTGGCATCACGTCAAATAGGTACTTTGTGCTAAATGGGCGGTACAAATGCACCTTGATAATGCCCACCTTTTCGCCTTTTGCGTTTAGATAGTCCACGACCTCTTCAAGAGTTTGCGTCACTGAGCCCATGGCTACGATGACACGTGTCGCTTCTGGGTAGCCGTAGTAGTTAAACGGCTTGTAGTCACGGCCAGTGATCTTTGAAATTTCAGCTAGGTAGTTTGCTACGATATCTGGCACTGCGTCATAAAAGCGGTTGCTTAGCTCTCTTGTTTGAAAATATATATCGTCATTTTGCGCTGTGCCACGAGTTTTTGGGCTCTCTGGATTTAGCGCTTCGTCTCTAAATTTCTGCAACGCTTCGCGGTCAAGAAGTCTGTCAAAGTGCGCGTAGTCCATCACTTCTACTTTTTGAATTTCATGGCTCGTTCTAAAGCCGTCAAAGAAGTGTAAAAATGGCACACGACCCTTAATCGCTGCTAAGTGCGCCACGCCAGCGATATCCATCACCTCTTGCACTGAGCCGCTTGCTAGCATAGCAAAGCCAGTTTGGCGACAGGCGTAGATATCTTGGTGATCGCCAAATATTGAAAGTGCCTGCGCTGCCAGAGAGCGAGCTGAGACGTGGATGACGCCAGGGAGGAGCTGGCCTGCTATTTTATACATATTTGGAATTTTTAAAAGTAGGCCTTGAGAAGCTGTGTAGGTCGTAGTTAGCGCGCCAACTTGTAGCGAGCCATGCACCGTGCCAGCTGCGCCGCCTTCGCTTTGCATCTCGACTACTTTTACTGGCATACCAAATAAATTTTTCTTGCCCTGCGCTGCCCAAAGGTCAGTGTAGTCAGCCATAGGCGAGCTAGGAGTGATAGGGTAAATTCCAGCTACTTCGGTAAATGCGTATGACGCGTAAGCTGCGGCCTCGTTTCCGTCCATAGTTTTCATTATTTTTGACATATTTCCGCCTTAAAATTATCTTAAAAATGGCTTTATTATAAGGAAAAAATCCAAAATTTGTCATTAATCTCTATCATTAAAAAATTAAAATTCATAAATAACTAAGATGTAAGTCAAATTTTAATATTGTAGAGGTAAAGTAAAAAGGGTGAAATTTTGATAAATATTCATAAAATAGCCTATCTAAGGGTTATCGCGCTAGCTTTTGCAGCTTTTATATTTAATACAACTGAGTTCGTGCCAGTGCCGCTTTTAAGCGATATGGCGAAGGATTTTGGCATGAGTACGGCTGATACTGGGCTCATCATCACGATATATGCGTGGAGTGTGACGATACTCTCGCTACCATTTATGCTTTTAACTGCAAATTTAGAGCGAAGGTCACTACTTTTAAAGGTTTTTATCATTTTTATCGCTTCTCACGCACTTTGCGCGGCTGCTTGGAATTTCACGGTTTTAGTCGTTGGCCGTGTGCTTGTCGCCATCTCGCACGCCATATTTTGGTCGATCACCGCTTCGCTTGCAGTCAGAGTTGCCCCTATCAATAAAAGCTCGCAAGCCCTTGGACTGCTGGCTCTTGGCACATCGATGGCTATGATACTTGGCTTGCCGCTTGGCAGAATTTTAGGCGATAGTTTGGGTTGGCGTGTCACATTTGGGCTGATAGGGCTTTTTGCTGTGGGCGTTGGGGCTTGGTTATATAAAATTTTACCACTTTTGCCTAGCAAAAACTCAGGCTCGCTAAAGAGTTTGCCAGAGTTAGCAAGAAATGGCTTTTTGATGGTGATATTTTTGCTAACCGCTATCGTTATCAGCGCGCATTTTAGCACCTATAGCTATATCGAGCCATTTGCTAAAGATATAAGTGGCTTTGATGGTAAATTTATTACCATATTTTTGCTTTTATTTGGCGTCGCTGGTATCGTAGCAAGCGTGCTTTTCTCTAAATTTTATAAGCTCATACCAACTGCATTTACAGCTATCTCAATAGCGATCATTTTAGCCTGCTTGCTGGTGTTAAATTTCATCGCTACAAACGAGACCTTTATGCTTGTGCTTGCCTTTATATGGGGGCTTGGCATAGCTGGGGTAAATATGAGCTTTCAGATAAAGGTGCTAAATTTAGCCTCAAACGCCACGGACGCTGCTATGGCGATATATTCAGCCATTTATAACATCGGCATAGGAGCAGGCGCGCTCATCGGACATCAGACGATAGTTCATCTTGGCGAGCAAAATATCGGCAACATTGGTAGCCTTTTTGCAGCGGTTGGGCTTGTTATTTTTCTCGTTGCGGCGGTTAAATTTAAAAAGGCTAATTAAATTTAGCTTTTTAAAAAACCAAAAACGTTACAAATTTCTACAAATAAGTGATAATAAATATCATAACTAAGAATAATTTTAGCTAAGCTTTTTTATAATCGTTATCAGAAAACGAATAAATTTTAGGAGCTTGTTATGTCAGTTTTAGTTATCGGAGCAGATGAGATCACGCCTATTAAGGCTGTTTTGCATGATTTGGGAGCTGAGAAGATAGAGCACTGGGACGCTAGAAACGAAAACCGCGTAAATCGCAAGCCGATCCCACAAGACACCGAGTGCGTGGTGATGCTAACTAGCTTTTTAAACCACAACACGATGAAGACCATTAAAACTCAAGCAAAAAAGAGAAATATCCCTATCGTTTGTGCTAAAAGAAGCGTTAGTTGCGTATTTTGCGAGTATTGTAAGGTCTTTGGCCTAGATAAGGAATTTGGATGCAAAGAATAATCGATGAAGTTCGGGTTTTTATCAGATATTGGCGAAATAACTCCAAGTATTTTTGCAAAGCTTGACAAGCTTTCACGTGCAAAAATTTTCATCGCACTTTATAATGTTGGCGTAGAGAGCGAGCTAAAGATCCCGCTTTCTTACGCTAAATTTCTAAATTTCAAAGAGATTTTTGAGGCTAGGATAAATTTCTTGCTGCGTGAGAAATTTTTAAATTTCAAACCAGTTGATAGCTTTTGCATGCCTTCAAACATCATCATAAATGCTTATTTGAAAAATGACTTTAAAGCGTTGAAATTTGTAGCAAAAGAGCCAAAGATGGCAGCTGCAAAGATGATAAAGATGCTTTATAAAAGCGGGAAATTTGAGTTTTTCATTGACGCAGCGCAGATGTTTTGCCAGTTTGTTTATGATAAAATACGCCTCCGCCATCAGGACAAAGAGGTCGTGCTAAATGGCGGCGTCATCTCGGTCAAAAAAGATGGTAAAAATTTACTCAGTGTCATGCCAAGCTTTAAAAGGGTGAGCTTTGATGATATGAGAAATTTAAACGACGACATCGATGCAGCTGTTTGCGCGCTTGGTCACGAGTGCGAGATGGTTTATATCGTTTGTCCTAGAAATGAGGAATTTAGGCGGCACGTTGAGGTTAGACACTGCTTTGCAAGAGGGTGCATAAAGCTCGTGCCTTATACGATTATTAGTAAAATTTTTTAAAAAGGATAAAAATGATAGGTATAGTTTATGGAAGTAGCATGGGAAATACCGAAGATGCAGCAAAGCTTATAAGCGAGGGTTTGGGGCTTGAAAACGAGCTTTTAAACGTCTCTGACGTGGATGGGGCAAAGATAAATAGCTTTGATAAGCTCATCCTTGGCACATCGACTTGGGGCAGTGGCGATCTTCAAGATGACTGGGACGCGTTTGACTTTAAAGCTTTAAAATTAAACGGCAAAACGGTCGCTGTTTTTGGCATGGGCGATAGCGAGAGCTACTCAGATGAGTACTGTAACGGCATGGCAAAGCTTTACGATGAGGTGGTAAAAGCTGGCGCAAAGGTAGTGGGCGAGGTTAGCACTGATGGCTATACATTTGATGGCTCTGATGCCGTAAGAAATGGTAAATTTGTAGGTCTAGCACTTGATGCTGATAACCAAAGTGACAAAACTGAGGGTAGAATTTCATCTTGGATAGAGCAGATAAAACCATATTTTGCGTAACAAATTTAGCTAGATCTTCTAGCTAAATTTATATATCCATAGCCGAGATGAAGCTTTTTATCCTCTCATTTTGGCTGTTAAAAAACTCATCAACTAAGCCATCAAAGGCGATCACACCTTTATCTAAAAACAAAATTCTATCAGCTATCTTTCTAGCAAAATTCATATTATGAGTGACGATGATCATAGACTTTTTCTCTTTTGCAAGAGATAAGATGACCTTTAAAACTTCGGCCTCAAGCTCTGGATCAAGCGCACTTGTAGGCTCGTCAAGTAGCAAAAAGTATGGATTTACAGCTAGCGCTCTAGCGATGGCTACACGCTGCGCTTGTCCACCTGAGAGCCTGTTTGGATAGGTATCTTTTTTGTGGCTAAGCCCCACTTTGGCTAAAAGATCTTTTGCTTCTTTTATCGCTTCGTTTTTATCTTTTTTTTGAACGTAGATCGGAGCTTCAGTGACATTTTGAAGTGCTGTTAGGTGCGGAAAGAGGTTGAAACTTTGAAAGACCATACCTGTTTTTTTGCGAATTTCTAAAAGCTCTTTTGAGCTAAGCTTCTCTTTAAAATTTACACTCATATCATCTACCTCTAAAGTGCCACTTTGTGGGATCTCAAGTAAATTTATGCATCTAAGAAGTGTTGATTTGCCACAACCAGATGAGCCAACTATTACAGTTGTTTGCCCCTCTTTAAAGCTTGTGTTTATGTTATCTAGCACCAAATGATCGCCGTAAGATTTGCTTATATTTTTAAAATTTATAGCCATTAGACATACCTTGAGACAGCTTTTTCAAGCCTTGATTGAAGATAGGTTAAAAGTGTGCAAACCACTAGATAAATGAGTGCTGCTAGGATGTAGAGGATGAGTGGCTCAAAGGTCCTTGCTGCGATCCTTTGAGCGACCATAAACATATCTACCATCGTTATAGAAGCTGCTAGTGAAGTGTCTTTAACAAGGCCTATAAATGTGTTTGAAAGCGGAGGGAGTGAGATCCTCACTGCTTGAGGCGCGATGATACGCTTTAAAATTTGATAGTGCGTCATGCCAAGCGATGTGGCCGCCTCCCATTGACCTTTTGGCACAGAAAGTATGGCAGCCCTTACAGACTCAGACGCATAAGCACCCACATTTAGGCTAAATGCGATAGTCGCCGCACTCCAAGTATCAAGCGTGACGCCGAGGCTAGGAAGTCCGTAAAATACAATAAAAAGCTGCACAAGAAGCGGCGTGCCACGAAATATCCAAACATAGGTGGCAAATATAAATTTTAAAATTTTTATATTTGAAAGCCTTGCTACTGCTGTGATAATGGCGATGACAAGCCCTAGCGAAAACGAGAGCAAAGTAAGTGGGATCGTCACTTTTAAAAGTGCGATGATCATCGGTAGCGTCGAGCTTGAAACAAGCTCGATCACTCTATCTAAATTTTCCATTTTTGCCTTGTTGGTTTATAAATTTATTTTGAGACGTCTTTGCCAAAGTAGCTTTTTGAGATGGCTTCTAGTTTTCCCTCTTTTGAAAGTTCGTTTAGTGCATTTGAAATTTGCTCTGCAAGTTCGGCGTTGTCTTTTTTGACAGCTGCTGCTGTGTAGTCTTTCTCGTCAAGTGAGGCAGCTATCTTCACAGGTGCGTTTGGACGCTCTTTTATAAAGTCGTAAAATACGATGTTATCTCTTACAACAGCATCTACACGTCTTGATATAAGAAGCTCCATACTTTTAGCAAAACTATCTGTTACGACGTGTTCAGCACCGTATTTTACAGCGACTTTCGCCCAGTTACTAGTCGCTGAGTCGGCATCTTTTTTACCTTTTAGATCAGCAAAACTTTTTATATCGTTATTATCTTTTCTAGTGATGATAGCGCCAAATGTCACAGTATAAGGCACTGAAAAAGCATATTTTTTCTTTCTCTCATCAGTTATGCTAACTTGATTAAACACAACGTCTGCTTTGCCAGCGTCAAATGCTGCTAGCATCGCATCCCATGGAGCTGTTAGAAACTCAACTTTTAAATTTAGCTTTTGCGCTACTGCTCTTGCGATATCTACGTCGTATCCCACTAACTCATTTTTGTCATTATAAAATGTAAAAGGAGCGTAAGTGCCTTCTGTTGCTACTGTTAGCACGCCATCTTTTATAGTTTTTGCTTGCAAATTTAGAGCCATTGCAAGCACTGCTACTACTTTTAATAAATTTGTAAATTTCATTTTGATCCTTTATTTTGAAATATCTTTTCCAAAATATTTCATCGAAATTTCACTTATCTTGCCCTCAGCTTTTAGCTCATCAAGTGCTTTGTTTATCGCTTCTAGTAGCTCAGTGTTGTCTTTTTTAACAATTGCAGCTGTTGGCATCGGCTCGTTACTGGTGTATGCGATCTTTAGCGGTGCATTTGGGCGTTGTTTGATGTAGTCAAAAAATGTGACGTTATCATTTATCGTATCATCAGCCCTTTTTGAGATGATAAGCTCCACACCTTTGCTAAAGCCATCAGCCACGACCACTGTTGCGCCATTTTTCTCGGCTATCGCTGCCCAGTTGCTAGTTGCAGAGTGCACGCTTTTTTTGCCCTTTAGATCAGCAAAACTTTTGATGTCGTTATTATCTTTATGTACGACTATTACGGGATATGGCATGGTGTAAGGCACGCTCATGTCATACTTTTTCTTTCTATCTTCGTTTATGCTTACTTGGTTAAACACCACGTCCGCCTTGCCAGCGTCAAATGCCGCAAG
>CAUSWS010000053.1:0-8341 GCA_963535265.1 uncultured Campylobacter sp.
TCATAGATGATCTCGCCAAATTTAACCAATGCTTCATCAAGGCTAACTCCATTTTTGCAAAATTTCAAGATCTCATCATCGACTTTTTCTTGCTCTTTTACCTCGCCAAAAAGCGAGGCAAATTTAACGTAATCATCGATAAGTTCGGCCTTTTTGCTAGCTAGCAAGGCATTTGTCCCATTGCTCTCATTTATGCGCTGCGGCAGGACAAAGAGAGGGATTTTAAGCTCATTTGCAAGCCTTGCACTTTGCATCGAGCCACTTCTTAGATCGGCTTGTGCAACCACAAGAGCTTGCGCAAGCCCTACAACTATGCGGTTTCGCTCTAAAAATCTATATGCGATCGGTGGCTCGCCATCGTCATACTCGCTTAGAGCCAAGCCTTTTTCATAAATTTCTTTTATCGACGCCCTATTTTGAGCTGGATAGATGATATCAAGTCCATTCGCAAAAACACCGATAGTTCGTGGCATGGCGGCTTTATGAGCTGTGATATCCACACCGATAGCCCCACCACTTACGACGCAGACATTTGCACTTTTTAGCGCTGCGCAAAGTGCTGTGACGCACTCTTTTGTATAGACACTTGCCTTTCTTGAGCCAACGACTGCTACTTTTGGCATGCTAAGAAGCGATGTATCACCTATGAAATTTAGCTCTTTTGGGGGATTTTTTAGCCTATTTAGCGCCTCTGGGATGATTTCTAGCTTCATAAAATATCTTTTAGATAAACAACTTCTACATCTTTTAAGATGTTGTTTTTGCTAGCTTTTATCACTGCGATCGTATTTTTCTTTGGATGTCCGATGGCGATCGCGTAGCCTCTTTTTTTGGCTAAATTTACAGCAGCCACAAGCTCACGTCTGACAGCACTAGCCGATGGATCATCATCTAAAAATATATCTCGTGAAATGTAAGGCTGATTATACTTTTTAGCAGCTCTTGCCACCGCAGTTTGAGCAATCGTCTTGCTATCAACGAAGATAAAACCCTGCTCTATCAGTGCTCTATAAGCCTTGTCCATCGCGTCATAATCACTAGTAAATCGAGATCCTGTATGATTGTTTGTATATTTTGCACGTGGGAAGTCTTTGCGTATCTTTTTTATCTTTTCATGCATACTCTCAAAGCTCTCATTTATCGTAAGAGTGCCTATCTCTGGGCTATCAAAGTGCTTTGCTTGCATCGGCAGATGTATCATATAAAACTCAAACGTTCTAGCAATATTTGGCGTATCTGGATGGGTTTTTGTCGCTGGAAAAATGGATGGCGTTATCTTTAGTCCAAGCGACTTTATCATGCCTGCGTGCTCAAATGTCGCCACATCATCGATTATTAACACTAGCTTAGCACGCCCTTTTACGCTGCTATTTGGAGTAAATGACACAACCACAAAGTCATCTTTTTTCGCGCCCTCTTTTTGCGGTTTTTCGCTGTAAATTTGCTTCTTATCTTTTTTGCCAGGCTCGACCTCGCTTTTTTTAGCAGGTTCTGGTTTTAAAATTTCACTATGCTTTAAATTTTCTTTTATGCTTAAATTTGCTTCAACGCTTTTGTTTTGCTCTGTTTTTGTCTCTGTTTTTACTTCATTTTTGCCTGCGTAAAATGGCTCAATTATTTGCTCAACCTTTTGCTCAGGCCTTTCTTCACTCTTTGCTTCAGAGCTTGTATCTACGCTACTTTGCATATTTTTATATAAATTTGCAAGCAAATTTTTAGTATCGTTTTGCTCTTTTTTTGGCTCTTCTTTTTTAGCTTCTACTTTTACTTCAGGTTTTATCTCAGGAGTTATCTTTTTTTGCTCTTTTGGCTCAGTTTTTGGCTTTAGAGCAAGCTCACTTTTATGTTTAGGGTCGGTAAAAATTTTACTTAAATTTTCATCTTCATCAAATTTTAGAGGGTATTTTCTCTTCTCATACTCTTGTTTTTTATCTTTGCTAGCAACTTTTTGCTCTGCTTTTTTTGAAATTTGCTTCTCGCTCTTTGGCTCATTTACTTTACTTATCTGCTCAACATCTTTATTTTTGATACTAAGAGCTGCGATGAGTGCTACTATCAAAATAGCAGCGATGACGCCGATACCAAGGAAAATTTTATTATGAGAGCGACCTGCACTCTTTTTTACAGGACGCTTCTTTGTAGTCTTTTTTTCGCTCAAGGCTTAGTTTTTGCTTTGATCTATAAGTTTGCCGCTAGTTATCCAAGGCATCATTGCGCGAAGTTTTTTGCCAGTTTTATTTAGCAAGCTTCTCTCAGCTATACCGCGTTCAGCGTTCATTCTAACATATCCTGCTTTTCTCTCTAGGATGAAGTCTTTTGCAAATTTACCATTTTGAATTTCTTTTAAAACTTCTTTCATAGCTTTTCTGCTCTCTTCGCCAACTACTCTTACGCCGCTTACGTAGTCGCCGTATTCAGCTGTGTTTGAGATAGAGTAGCGCATATCAGCCATGCCACCTTGATACATTAGATCAACGATCAGTTTTAGCTCGTGTAAGCACTCAAAATACGCCATCTCAGGCTCATATCCAGCCTCTACAAGTGTATCAAAGCCAGCATTTACAAGTGCGCAAAGACCACCGCAAAGCACAGCTTGCTCACCAAATAAATCTGTTTCAGTTTCATCTTTAAATGTTGTCTCGATGATGCCAGTTCTACCGCCACCTATGCCGCAAGCATAGCTTAGAGCGATCTCTTTAGCCTTTCCACTTGCATTTTGCTCAACAGCGATAAGATCAGGTATGCCGCCACCTCTTAAAAATTCGCTTCTAACTGTGTGTCCTGGAGCTTTTGGAGCGATCATGATGACGTCTATGTTTGCTGGAGCTTTGATCTGTCCAAAATGAACGTTAAAACCATGTCCAAACGCGATAGCAGCGTGATCTTTTAAATTTGGCTCGATCTCATTTTTATAAATTTCAGCTTGAAGCTCGTCTGGTGTTAGAATCATAACTACATCAGCGCCTTTTGTAGCTTCACTTACAGTTTTTACTTCAAAGCCTTTAGCCTCAGCTTTTGCCCAGCTTTTGCCACCTTTTGCAAGACCGATTACGACGCTTGCACCATTATCTCTTAAATTTTCAGCGTGTGCGTGACCTTGTGAGCCAAAGCCGATGATTGCTACTTTTCTACTCTTAATAAGGCTTAAATCGCAGTCTTTATCATAATAAACATTTATGGCCATTGTTTCTCCTATTGTTAAAATTTGGCTAAATTATAACTCTAGCCAGCAAAAATTCGGCTGAAACAGGCAGAAACTAATTTTAAGTTTTATGATAATTTATTTTGCTAAAATACGCAAAAAATTAATACAAAGAGACAACTCAATGAATGAATCTATTCTAAAAAAAATCAAGGCATTACCTCCGCTAGATGACACTGTTATACAAATTCAACGTATACACGCTGACGAAAACAGCTCGATAAACGACCTTACAAAAGTGGTCGAAAAGGATCCGATGTTAACAGCAAACATCTTACGTTCTGCAAACTCACCGCTTTACGGTTTCTCTCAAGAGATCACAACTATCGCGAGAGCCATTTCACTTTTTGGTATGGCTACTATCCGCGGCTTTGCATTATCAAGTGCTATCAGAAAAAGTTTTTCTATCAATTTAGAACCTTATAGTATCACAGGACAAGACTTCTTAAATATATCTATAATGCAAAATACATTAATGTATCATTGGTATTCCAAAATTAATCCTAAGAAGCTAGAAGTCCTCTCTCCAGCCTCATTTATGCTAGAAGTTGGAAAGATAGTACTTGCTCATGAATTAGTTGAAAACAACCAGGATATAGAATTTAAAGAAAAAATAAAAAAAATAACAGGCTCTGTTGATCTAGCTTTATTAGAAACAGAGATTTTTGATATGACAAATGAAGAGGTTACTGCTAAAATTTTTGAACAATGGAACCTTGAGACAGAACTTATTAATTCAATACTTTATTCAAATAATCCTGAAGAGGCACCTGATCACATAAAAGAGTACGCAAGAGCGTTAAAAGTAGTAAAAACAGCGGTTAATATCTTTAACCAGCTTGACGATGTAAGCATAAATAATGCAACACTTCTTATAAACGAATATGGCTTTGATAGAGATACATTTTTAATGGCTGTTAGCAAAGTCAAAGATAATTTGTGAAAGAATTTTTAACATCACTTCTAGTTGGCATCAAAGAAAAAGAGATATCAAACGAAGATAAAGAGATCTTACGTAATCTCCTAAACCTTGGTGCCGTAAGCTTACATAAAGATAAATTTTACCTAAACAACGGCTATGTCTGCGGCAAGCTAGACATCAGCCAAAACGCAACTGGCTTTATCATGCCATTTGACAAGCGTTTCAAGCAAGATATCATCGTAGAAAATAAAAATTTAAACAACTCTCACCTTGGCGATATCGTACTTGCAAAGCTTTTGCCGCTTAAGAAAAAACGCCAAAGCGCTAAGATAGTAATGAGCCTAAAGCTTGCAAATGAGACTAGCGTGGTCTATACAAAACGCTTTGGAGCGGCCATTTTAGGGGTAAATTTAAAAACTGGACTAAGCACAACCCTAAAGGCAACGCAAAAAAGCCTAAAGATGCTCCCACTTGGGACGCTACTAAAGATAAATAACCTAAACAACGAAATAGTCGAGGTTTTAGGAAATTTAGAAGATCCGCTAAGCGACGAGAAAATTTCGCTTGCTATTTACAATAAAAACGATAAATTTAGCGAGGCTTGCGAGCTTGAAGCAAAGGCTTTTGGCGATGAAGTCGATGCTAGCATGTATCCAAACAGGGTTGATCTAAGAAATTTAGACTTTTGCACGATCGATCCAGTCGATGCCAAAGACTTTGACGATGCCATATATTTTGATGAGAAAAAGCGCGAAATTTACGTCGCAATTGCCGATGTAAGCGAGTATGTGACCGCATATAGTGCTATCGATAGCGAGGCTAAAAAAAGAGGCTTTTCTATCTACTTTCCGCACATCTCAGTGCCGATGTTGCCAAGAGCGCTTAGTGAAAATATCTGCTCGCTAAAGCCAGACGTGCCGCGTCTTGCATTTTGTTTTAAAATTTCACTCGATGCAAACAACGAGGTAAAAAAAGAGGAGCTTTTTGAAGCGATCATCCTTTCAAAAAGGCGCTTTAACTACGACGAGATCGATGAAATTTTAGAGGGCAAAAGAGAGTGTGAAATTTCATGGATCAAGCCACTTTTTAAACTCACCACAAAGCTTCGCAAAAAAAGGCTTTTGCACGCATTTGACTTCAGGACAAAAGAGCTTAGAATGAGCCTTGATGATGAGGGTCAAATTTCACAAACTAGGTTTGAAAGCGACTCCGACTCGCATAGACTTGTTGAAGACTGTATGCTTTTAGCAAATAAAGCCGCCGCAAAGCTCATCACAAAGGGCGTTTTTAGAAACCACGCTTCGCCTGATTTTAAAAAGATAGACACCTTGCTTGAGGACTTGCAGCTTTTGGGACTTGACTTTACCTACGAGAGCGACCTTGCAAATTTGATAAGAAAGATCCAAGCAAAGGCCGATGAGATGGGCAACCGCGAAGAGATAGACAAGCTCATAATCAAGTCACAAAAAAAGGCTGAATATTCAAGTGAAAATTTAGGCCACTTTGGACTTGGGTTTGACAGATATACACACTTTACAAGCCCTATTAGACGCTATTCTGACCTTATTTTACACAGACTTTTAAAGGCTAAAATTTCAAAAGATGAGAAGCTTTACAACTTCTTACTTTTAAACATCCAAAACACCTGCGCAACCTTAAGCGAGCTTGAAAGAGAGGCCGACAAGGTAGCCTACGACTTTATGGATAGGAAATTTGCACGCTGGGCAGCCGCAAATATCGGCAAAGAGGTGCGCTGCTACGTGAGTGAAAACCAAAATGTCTTGGTTGCCAAGCTTGATGATCATTTTGTTGGAGCTAGGATTTTCATCACTGGATACAGCGCAAATTTACTTCAAAAGCTTGTCGTAAAGATCACAGAGGCCGACATCGCGAGCGCTAAAATTTTTGCAAAAGTGGTAAGAAAGATCGATGTATAGAAAAGATTTGGAGCTAAATTTGGCAAATGCAAATTTAAGCAACTACTTCTTGCTTTTTGGCGCAGACGAGTTTCAGATCGAGCTTTTTGGCAAGGAAATTTTGAGCTTTTATGTAAGCGAAGATGCAAATTTATTAAGCCTTTATTTTGACGAGTATAACTACGCGCAAGCAAGCTCTCACCTAAGCGAGCAGTCGCTCTTTGGCGGCAAAAATATCCTCTATGTAAAAAGTGACAAAAAGATCCCGGCAAAAGAGCTAAAAGAGCTCATCTCGCTTTGCTCAAAGAGCGACGACAACTACTTTTTATTTGAGCTTTACGAGGCCGATATGAAGCTAGTTTTTGATACGCAAAAGGCTTTTGGGGCAAATTTTGCTAGATTTTTCAAGCCCTCAACTCCAGATGAGGCGATAAATTTACTAGCCAAAAACTCAGCCAAAATAGGCCTAAACATAACCAAAAACGCACTTTATGAGCTTTATTTTACGCATAATGAAAATTTATACCTTGCGGCAAGTGAGCTAACAAAGCTAAAGAGCCTAAACGCTCATATCGAACAAGATGATGTAAAAAGGCTAGTTTTTGGACTTGGCGGGATAAATTTTGATGATTTTTTCAATAAATTTATGGCTCTAAAAGATATAAAAAACGACTTTTTTACCTACCTAGAAGATCCAAATTTTAATGAAATTTTACTTCTAAACTCACTTTACAAAGCATTTTTTAGGCTGTTTAAAATTTACTCTTACATCAAGATAAATGGTCGCTTGAATTTAGATGAAGCGATCGGTTATCAGCCGCCTGTAAATGTGGCAAATTTACTAAAAGCAAATAGCTTAAAGCTAAGTTTAAATGCCTATTTAGAGATATTTAAAACGCTAAATTTAGCCGAGCTAGAGCTAAAAACAAATACAAAAATGGATAAAGAAATTTTCGTTTTATCAACCATTTTAAATCTGCAACACCTCATATCAACAGCAAATATTAAGTAAATTTAAGCTAAAATCCACCCTTGCTTAATGCAAAATCCTTGCTCACAAAGTGAGCTAAATATCCATAAGGAGAAAAAATGAAACATTACGAGCTTTTATTTATTCTTAAGCCGACATTGACGGAAGAGGAAGTTAAAGCTAAGGTTGATTTCGTAAAAGAAGTCATAACAAAAAACGGCGGCGAGATCGCTACTGTCGTTGAGATGGGCACTAGAAAACTAGCTTATGCCATCAAAAAATATGAGCGTGGAGCATACTTTGTTATCTACTACAAAGCTCCACCAGCACTTCTTGCAGAGCTTACAAGAAACGTAAGGATCACTGAAGATATCATAAGATTTTTAAGCGTCAAATATGAAAACAAACGCGAAATCGCAGCTTGGGAAAGACTTTGCAAAGGTATCAAGCAAACTATAAAAAAAGAGACTCGCGAGCCAAGAGCACCACGCGAGCCAAGAGCTGAAAAAGTAGACGAGCAAACATTTACAGAAGAATAATCAAGGATAAAAAATGTTCAATAAAGTAGTATTAGTTGGAAATTTAACCAGAGATATAGAGCTTAGATATACTACTAGCGGCGTTGCCATAGGAAATTCTAGTATAGCTGTGACACGCAAAATCACCTCAAATGGGGAAAGAAGAGATGAGACTTGCTTTATTGATATATCATTTTTTGGCAAGAGTGCAGAGATAGCAAACCAATATCTCAACAAGGGATCGAAGCTGCTTATCGAAGGAAGACTTAAATTTGACCAATGGACCGACAATAACGGACAAAATCGCTCAAAACACTCTATCGCCGTTGAAAGCATGGAAATGCTTGGCTCAAACAACCAAACGCAACAAGGCGGATACTCTATGAATAGCCAAAATAGCGGTGGATACGGACAGCAAGGCGGATATCAAAATAACCAATATAACCGCCAACAAGAAGCTAGACCACAAGCTGCGCCGCAAAGAAAGCAAGAGAGTTATTCAGAAGTTCCTGATATAGACGTTGATGCTGATAGTTTCAACAATGAAGAAATACCGTTTTAATTTTAAAGGATAAAAAATGGCAGAAAAAAGAAAATATTCACGCAAATATTGCAAATTTACAGAAGCAAAAATTGATTTTATAGACTACAAAGACACTTCGCTTTTGAAGTATTGCTTGTCAGAGAGATTTAAAATCATGCCAAGACGCCTAACTGGCACATCAAAAAGATACCAAGAGATGGTAGAAAAAGCGATCAAGAGAGCTCGCCACGCAGCTATCATACCTTACATAGTTGATCGCAAAGACGTAG
>CAUSWS010000054.1:0-7889 GCA_963535265.1 uncultured Campylobacter sp.
GCTCGGCTATTATGCGTCTAGCAGTCTTTGGTCCGATGCCTGGCACGCTTTTAAATGTGTCCGCATCGCCGCTTATTATGGCGTTTGTAAATGCCTGCGAGCTAAGACTTGAGCAAACTGCCATCGCTGTACTTGCCCCTATTCCATTTAGCTTGATAAGCATCTCAAACATCTTTTGCTCATTTGCGTCTAAAAAGCCGTAGAGTAAATTTGCGTCATCTCTTATGATCTGCGTTATAGCAAGCTCGACCTTTTCGCCTTTGCTAAGTTTTGCTGAGCAAAAAAGCGAGATGAAAATTCCATAACTTACGCCGCTATTTGTTTTAAGTATCACAAATGCAGGCTCTTTTTTCGTAACGACGCCTTCGATTGCTTTTATCATCATTTAACCTTTTGTTCCATGAAATTTATATCCGCGTAGTCTTCAAGCTTGTTTGACTTTTTGATCTTGTATTCGACCTCGCCGCCGTTATCAAATTTATCTAGCGTGATGACATGAGCGGTCTCATTTTGCTTTGAAATGTATGTGACATTTTGCGGAGGATCGACGATGACAAATCTTATCTCATTTAGCTCGATCCAGTTGCCTCTGTTTATCACTTTGGCTGAAAATATGCCATTTTGCATGATCTCAAGCTCATCTTTTAGATCAGCCAAAAGCTCTTTTTTCTCTTTAAATATCCTAAGCAAGGTGTTATACTCATTAACGAGCCCTTGATACTCTTTTAGCTTTTTCATAAATGTAACTGGCGGTATCACTTTGGCCTTTGATAGCTCCTCGATCTTAGCTTTTATCGTATATATCGAGTCTTTGTTCTCGTTGATGACATTTTTCTTGCTCTCTATATTTTTAAGAAGTGTTGAGAGTTCAAGCTTGGTGCTCTCTATCTTGCTTAACTGATCTTGCGTAGCCTCCGCACTCTCAGGCATCTTGCTAGCGTCAATGATAAATTTATTATCAGTGCCTTTTAGATATCTAACGTCGATTAGGTGCGAGGCTGTGATGGTGCAGTTTGAGCCAAGCGTGTCTATCTGGATGTTTTGAGCCGTTATCGAGCCGCCAACTACGCTATTTATCTTCACTCTTTTTGCTATGACCGTGCCACCTTCTAGTCTATCTATCTCGACGCTTTCAGCCTCAACCTTGCCGATGTGGATAGAAATTTTGGCGTGTTTGGCATAAATTTTAGCCTTTTGGTGAGTTTGACCGCCGATATTTACATCGTTTGCCTTGACCATCGCATTTGCGCCGACATTTCCCTTTACTTCGATCTCATCAGCCTCCACGATGATGCCAGTGCCGATAGCATCTTTTATCGTGTCAGTCTCGCGAACCACCAAAGTGACGTTTGTGTCGGTGCCTGCTTGGATAGAGCCAGTCGTTTTAAAATTTGCTTCATTTATCTCTATGCGCTCTTCTATGTCAAAAGAGCCGTTTTTCTCGACCACGTAGCCTGCTTTTTTAGCGATGTATTTTATGCTCTCGTCATTTTCTACGCGCTCGATATTTTCGCTTATGCTTATCTCTTTTTCACTCTCTTCTTTTGGCTTTGGCACCTCTATAAGCTTGCCTCTTACGTCGCGTCCATTTGCGCCCTCGTGTGACTTTTTCTCCTCCATTATCACTTCATCTTTTGCCACGCCAAAGACAAAGCCCCTATCAGCGTAATCAACCTTGTCTTCCTCTTTTAGCTCATTAAGCTTATCTTTATAATAGTATATGATCTTAGCATCGATCGCTTTTTTAGGGTTGATGCCCTGGGTTAAATTTAGCGTGTAGTCCTTGTCAAGCTCGCCTTTTACGTGGATTATCGAGGCGATTTGCTTTAGCTCCTCTTTTAGCTTGCCGATCCTTATGCCTATTAAAATTTGAGCCTTCATAAGCTGCTTTGCGATGTATTCAAAAAGTTTATCTTCGTAGTGTTGTTCGTATTCGCACTCTTTGCTCGCCCTAATCTTTGCGATGACCTTTGTGATGGTTGAATTTACGCCGATGTCTATCTTTGGCAGCTTTGGCGTGGCATTTAGCCTCACGTCGAAAAACTCAACGTCATATACCTGCTCGATCTCTAGCGTCTCGTCAAGATAAAATGTGTTGTCATCAAAAAAGCTTAAATTTTCTTCAGGGACAAAAACTGGCTCGACGTTATCTTTGTTTTTATAGTATGTGAGGATGTTTGAAAGTCTAAAATCCACAAATTCCACCGGCACGCTATATTGTTTGCTTAGCTCTTTAAGCGATAGATAAGGCGTTGAAGTTTGAATTTGCGTTGGCGGTAAAAATCTCTCGTTTTCTTGCACGTTCTCGCTCAAATTTGATCCATTTCACATAAAATTTTGGCTCTTATTATCTCTAAAACTTTATTAAATTTGGGTTATGTAAGCTTTAAAGCATCTTTTGTTACTATTGCGTTTTTAAATTTACTAGGTGGGCGATGTTTATAAAAGGCTTTTTTTCAAACTCAGTTGGCATCATGACTTCAAGGATTTTAGGGCTTATAAGAGACCTTCTTACGGCCTCTATCCTTGGTGCTGGCATATTTAGCGACCTCTTTTTTATAGCATTTAAGATACCAAATTTATTTCGCCGCATCTTTGGCGAGGGCGCTTTTACACAGGCATTTTTGCCAAATTTTGCAAATAACAAGAAAAAAGCGATCTTTCAGGCTGAAATTTTCATCAAATTTCTACTTTTTATAGGCGTTTTGACGCTTCTTGTAAATTTATTTACGCCCTACTTTATAAAGATCATCGCAAGCGGCTTGAGCGAGCAAAATATCACAGACGCAGTGCCACTTGTGCGTATAAATTTCTACTATCTAGCCCTTGTTTATATCGTCACTTTCATGGGTGCGCTGCTTCAGTATAAAGGGCACTTTGCAACGACTGCGTTTTCTACTGCGCTACTAAATTTAGCCATGATCGCTTCACTACTTTTGGCTCGTGGCAAGAGCGAGAGTGTGGTCGCACTTTATCTTAGCTTTGGCGTCGTTGCAGGCGGCATTTTGCAGGTTTTAGTGCATCTAATCGCTATGAAATTTAACGCCTTAAATAAAATTTTCTGGGGCGGTTTAAGTGGATACTTTAAAGGCAAAAGAGCGAAGAGTAAAGGCTTTTTTATAAATTTCTACCACGGCTTACTTGGCTCAAGTGCGATGCAGATAAGCGCATTTATGGATACTTGGCTGGCTAGCTTTTTAGTAAGCGGCTCGATAAGCTACCTTTTTTATGCAAATAGAATTTTCCAGCTCCCGCTTGCCATCTTTGCGATCGCGCTCTCCCAGGCACTCTTTCCAAAGATCACTAGGCTTTTAAAGCAAAAAGACGAAGCCAACGCCCTAGTTTGGACGAAAAAGAGCTTTTATCTGCTACTTTGCGCCCTACTAGCCGCCACGATCACAGGCGTCGTGCTAAGTGAGTTTATCATCTGGCTCTTGTTTGAGAGAGGAAATTTCGTAAGGGCAAACACCATTGAATGTGCTAAGGTGCTAAGTGCCTATTTAGTGGGGCTTACGCCATTTGGACTGGCTAAAATTTTCTCACTTTGGCTTTACGCAAATATGAAGCAAAAAGAGGCAGCCAAAATTTCTATCATCTGCCTTGTGATAAATTTGATCCTAGCTGTCATTTTGATGCAAAAATTTGGAGCTGCTGGCCTTGCATTTGCAAGCTCGCTTGGGGGATTTTTGCAGCTTATTTTATACATTAGAGCCTTTGGAGCTAAGCGATTTTTAGCTATAATCGAGCCTAAAATTATAGCCGCCATCGCTATTTTGGCAGTTTTGCTCTATTTTGGTTTAACATTTTTAAAGGATATATTTAATGCGAATTTTTGATACTTCTAAAAGAGAAAAGGTTGAGTTTAGCCCTATTAAAGATGGTGAAGTTAGCATCTATCTGTGCGGTCCAACGGTCTATGACGACGCGCATTTGGGACATGCAAAGTCAGCCGTTAGCTTTGATCTTTTAAGAAGGGTCTTAAAAGCGCTTGGCTACAAGGTCAAATTTGTAAGAAACTACACCGACATCGACGATAAAATTTTAAATAAAATGGCGCAGACTGGCCAAAGCCTAGAGGAGATCACAAACAAATATATAGCGCACTACGAGAGTGATATGGGCGCTTTAAATGTGCTTGATCCAGACTTTAAACCAAAGGCTACGCAGTGCTTGGAAGCGATCATTAACTACATCAAAGTGCTCATGGATAGAGGTGTGGCGTATAAGACGAGCGATGGAATTTACTTTTACACGAGCAAGGATAGCGGATATTTTAGCATTAGCGGTAAGGATAACAATACCGATCTAATCGCGCGCGTGGCTAGTTTTGGCGAGAAAAGAGATGAAAAAGACTTTGTGCTTTGGAAATTTGACGAAAAATGGTACGAGAGCCCATTTGGCAAGGGTCGCCCTGGCTGGCACACCGAGTGCGTAGCGATGATAAGGGAGTTTTTAAGCGACAAAGAAAACGATAAATTTGAGATCGACATCCACGCTGGCGGCATCGACCTGCTCTTTCCACACCACGAAAACGAGGCTAGCCAGTGCAGATGTGCTTATCACAAGAATTTAAGCAAATACTGGATGCACAACGGCTTTATAAAAGTAAATAACGAAAAGATGAGCAAGAGCCTAAATAACAGCTTTTTCGTAAAGGACGCCCTAAAAAACGTTCATGGCGAAGTGCTTAGATATTACTTGCTTACGAGCCATTATAGGGCTCATTTTAACTATTCAGATGAAGATCTAGTAGCCTCAAAAAAGAGGCTAGATAAAATTTACCGCCTCAAAAAAAGAGTTGATGGCGTGCAATCTGACATGGCAAATGAGAGCTTTAAAAGCGAGCTACTTGAAGCGCTAAGTGATGATCTAAACGCTTCAAAAGCGCTTGCAAGTGTCGATGAGTTTGTAAAAACGGCCAATGAAAGACTTGATAACAACCCAAAAGATAAAGCATATAAGGCCGAAGTGGTGGCAAATTTGGGTCTTATAGGCGAAATTTTAGGCATTGCTGTCACAAACTATGTGGAGTATTTTCAGTTTGGCGTAAGTGACGAGCAAAAAGAGCAGATAAAAAGGCTTCTTGATGAGCGTGCGGTAGCTAAAATAGAGAGAAATTTCGCAAGAGCTGATGAGATAAGAGATGAGCTAGCAAAAATGAATATCTCTATCATGGATACGCCAAATGGCGCAGTTTGGGAGAGAAATAATGAATAATTTTGGCTTAAAAGATGTACTAAAGCGCTTTGGTCCTTACTTTAAAGACTATATCCCACACTTCATCTTTGCCATCATCGGCATGGCTCTAGCAAGCGGCGGAACAGCAGTAAGTGCCTATCTCGTGGAGCCAGTACTTAATAAAATTTTCGTTGAGAAAAACGAAAAGCTACTTTACATCTTGCCTTGCGCTATCATCGCAATCTACGTGATAAAAAACATCGGAACCTTCATGCAGGCCTATTTTACGGCATATATCGGGCAAGATACGATTAGAAGATTTCGCGAAAAGATGGTTGCAAACCTTTTAAATTTAGATATGGACTTTTTCAATGAATTTAGAACTGGCGAGCTAATCAGCAGAACAACAAACGACATTGACCGTATAAGGTCGATAGTCTCGAGCATGATTCCTGAGCTTATAAGGGAATTTATAACGATCATTGGCCTACTTTGTGTCGTCATCTACCAAAGTCCAAAGCTGGCATTTTTTGCCCTTGTGGTCATGCCAGTGGCGATCTATCCGATCTCGCGCCTTGCTAAAAGGATGAAGAAAATCTCAAAGCAGTCGCAAGAAAAAACCTCAGACATCACTTCTGCGCTTAGTGAAATTTTTACAAATATTGAGATAATTAAAGCAAATAACGCCCAAAAATACGAGCATTCACGCTTTGTTGATGAAAATAATAAATTTTTTAGGCTAAATTTAAAAAGCGTCAAGATCGAGCAGCTAGTAAGCCCACTAATGGAGACCATAGGCTCAATAGGCGTGGCAGCGGTCATAATAATAGGTGGTAAAGACGTCATCGACGGACAGATAAACATGGGTGCATTCTTTTCATTTTTAACAGCGCTTTTCATGCTCTACACCCCGCTAAAACGCATCGTAAATATCTACAACAAGATGCAAGACGCCATCGCAGCAAGCGAGAGGACGTTTTTCTTGATGGATAAGGTAAGCCAGATAAAAGATGGCCAAAAAGAGCTAAACGAAGAGATAAATTTGATCAAATTTAACGATGTCCGCCTAAGCTACGGCGACAAAGAGGTCTTAAAAGGGATAAATTTAGAGGCAAATAAGTCAGAATTTATAGCCCTTGTTGGCTCAAGTGGCGGCGGAAAAAGCTCGCTTATGAATTTGCTTATGAGATTTTACGATGTAAATGGCGGAGAAATTTTGATAAACGGCACAAATTTAAAAGATATCAAAATTCACTCACTTCGCCAAAATATCGGCCTTGTAACACAGCGTGTCTATATCTTTAACGACACAGTTGCTAAAAACGTGGCTTACGGTAGAGAATTTAACGAAGATGCCGTGATAAACGCACTAAAACTAGCAAATGCTTACGAATTTGTAAGCAAGCTTGATGATGGTATCCACTCTATCTTAAATGAATTTGGCACCAACCTCTCAGGCGGTCAAAGACAGCGCATCGCCATAGCAAGAGCACTTTATCAAAACCCACAAATCCTCATCTTTGACGAGGCTACATCAGCACTTGATAATGAGAGTGAAAAAGAGATCACAAAGGCAATAAATAATCTAAGAAGCAAAAAGATCATCTTTGTCATAGCTCACCGCCTAAGCACAGTTGAAAATGCCGATAAGATCGCAGTTTTAAGTGATGGCAAGATCATTGATAGCGGAAGCGACGAGGAGCTTAGCAAGAGAAATGAAATTTATGCAAAACTTAAGGGCAAAGCCTTAGTTTAAGGCGATTTTTGCTAAGATTTGCGTAAATTTTTAGGCATTTTAAAGAGGTTAAAATGAGCTTAAACTACAATACTTTAAAATCTATATTTTTCAAATTTGATCCTGAAACTGCCCACAAGATCGCTGAAGTCGCGATGGTTGGGGCAAATAAAATCTTCCCTGGCTCGCTAAGCTTTTTAGCGCACAAATGCGTGGTCGATGACAATGCACTAAAGCAAAATTTATTCTCAAGCACCTACCACAACCCAGTTGGCATAGCCGGCGGCTTTGATAAAAACGCAACGATGTTTGAGGCGCTTACCGCACTTGGATTTGGGCATTTAGAATTTGGCACATTTACACCAAAACCGCAGCCCGGCAACGACAAACCAAGGCTTTTTAGGCTCATAGATGAAGAGAGCATTCAAAATGCGATGGGCTTTAACAACGACGGCTGCGAAGCTATCAAAAATAGAGTTAAAAAGATCTATCCTTTTACCATACCGATCTGGGCAAACATCGGTAAAAACAAGGTTACTCCAAACGAAGACGCGATAAAAGACTATGAAATTTTAGTAAAAGAATTTAGCGAAATTTGCGACACATTTGTCATAAACGTCTCATCGCCAAACACGCCAAATTTAAGAGCGCTACAAGATGAGAGCTTCATAAAAGAGCTTTTTAGCGTCATTTTGCCACTTACTAAAAAACCTATCATCTTTAAAATAGCTCCAGATATGAGCCACGAAGATGCGATCAAGCTTTGCACCTGCGCAGTAGAAAACGGCGCTAGTGGCGTACTTGTTTCAAATACAAGCGTTGATTACTCACTCTCTCACTCATCAAATTTAAAAGATTTTGGCGGACTAAGTGGCAAGGTGATCGCCCAAAAATCAAAAGAGATATTTAAAGCCGTGGCATACGAGCTTTATGGCAAGACGACACTTATCGCATGTGGCGGCATAGATAGCGGCGC
>CAUSWS010000055.1:0-7740 GCA_963535265.1 uncultured Campylobacter sp.
ACGTTGGCTTGAGCGCTGAGTATGCGATCGGCAGGCGCGCAAAGACTGGCACACTTGGCTCATATAAATACGCATGGGAGAGTAGAAATTTAGGCGTCATCGGCAGTATCATCGGCTGGCTTCCACTTGCTGGCTCACTTTGCATAGCCATTGGCTACGCAGTCATCATCGCCTACGTGCTAAAAGCTCTCACGCAGGCACTTACTGGCTCGTTTATGAGCGTTGATACAAATGTCTGGTTTGACTCCTTTGCTCTTGCTGAGTACTCAGTCTTGCCCTATCACTTCATAGTGATCGTTGGCACGCTTCTTACGCTATTTTTTGGAGCAAAAAGCATCGAAAAGACTAATAAAATCATGATGCCACTATTTTTCGTGTTATTTGCCATTTTGGCTATAAATGTTGCGATGCTACCAAACGCATTTGAGGGGTATAAATTTCTATTTATCCCTGACTTTAGCAAGCTTGAAGATCCGATGGTATGGGTCACTGCGATGGGTCAAGCCTTTTTCTCGCTCTCTATCACGGGATCAGGCATGATAGTTTATGGAGCATATCTTTCAAAGGATGAAGACATCGTAGAAAGCGCCAAAACTACGGCATTTTTTGACACGCTTGCAGCCCTTGTGGCGGCGCTTGTTATGATCCCAGCGGTCTTTGCCTACGCTATGGACCCAGCTGGCGGACCAAAGCTACTTTTCGTAACGCTTCCTAAAATTTTACAAAATATGATCGGCGGTCAAATTTTTGCAATCATACTATTTACCGCGGTCATCTTTGGCGGTATCACATCGCTACAAAATATGTTTGAGGTCGTGGCTGAGTCGCTTATGCATAAATTCCCTAGCCTTAGCAGATTTTGGGTGCTTGCGCTACTTTGCGTGGTTTGCTTTGGTTTTGGAGCGTTTATGGAGCCTATTAGCAGTTGGGGGCCTTGGATGGACTTTGTCTCTATCTATATCATCCCAATCGGCGCAGTCATCGGCGCAATATCTTGGTTTTGGATCATTAAAAAAGAAGAAATTTTAGACGAGGTAAATTCAGGAGCAAATAAAACTTACGGCTCATTTTGGTATTTTGTGGGTAAATTTATCTATGTGCCAATAGCCTTTTTGCTCTGCATCATCGCTATTAGCAAGGGAATTTCTTTTTAACTTAGCCCATCAAAAGACGAGCTAAGTCTAAATTTGAAGTTATTTTAGCTTTTTAGAGCCGATATAAGTAGCAAAGACCTCTTGCGAGCCATCTTTTTTAAAGAGTATGACGTCGTATTGCTCAGCTTTGCCGCCTTGCTCCATACCTTGACTCTCCATAGGCATGCCAGGCACTGCGATACCAACGGCATCTTTTGGTTTAAGCTCCAGCAGGCGCTTGACCTCATCAGCTGGCACGTGACCCTCGATGACGTAGCCATCAACGATAGCTGTGTGGCAGCTTGAAAGCTCTAGTGGCACGTGAAATTCTTTTTTAACCTTGACCATATCATCTACTTTGATGGTCTCTTCGCTAAAGCCAGCCTTTTGCATAGCATTGGCCCAGTTGCCACAACAACCACAAGTTGGGCTTTTATAGACCTTCATGTCAGCCCCAAGCGCTAAGGTCGCACAAAGGCTAAGAGCTAAAAATGCAAATTTCTTCATCATTTTCCTTTATGTTAAAATTTGCAAAATAATATAGTTTGGGTTTAAATTTTATATAAATGCTTAAACCTTGCCTGCTATAATTGCCAAAATTTACAAAAGGCACTTTATGTTTTCATCATTTTTCAAAGACAAAAAATGGGCGCTTTGGGCTTACGGCGGAGCGATATTTATCATCTTACTACTTGTCTATCAAACGCATCTAAACGTCCGCATCAACGAGTGGTATAAAAATTTCTACGACATCGTGCAAAACTCAAAGGATCACAAAGTAGATGAGTTTTGGCGCGAGATATTAAATTTCATAAAGATCGCCATGCCATACGTCGTAACCTACACGGTGATATCGTTCTTTGCGAGCCACTGGGTCTTTCGCTGGAGGGAGGCGATGACCTTTAAATACCTCAAATTTTGGCGAAACTGCCACAGCGATATCGAGGGTAGCTCGCAGCGTATCCAAGAGGATGTTTATCGCTTTGCTAAGATCATGGAGAGCCTTGGTGTGCAGGTTTTAAAGGCATTTATGACGCTCATCGCCTTTATACCGGTACTTTGGGAGCTAAGCAAGAGTGTGAGCCTACCTTACATCAAAGACATCAATGGCTCGCTAGTTTATATCGCTCTACTAATTAGCGTTGGAGGCCTCATTGTATCGTGGTTTGTAGGTATAAAGCTACCACATCTTGAGTACAACAACCAAAAAGCAGAGGCGGCGTTTAGAAAAGAGCTAGTTTATGGCGAGGATGATAAGCTCAAATTTTGCCAGCCAAACGTCATGCTAGAGCTTTTTACAGGGGTCAAGCTAAACTACTACAAGCTATTTTTGCACTACGGCTACTTCAATCTTTGGCTCATCTCGTTTTCGCAAATTTTAGTCATCGTACCTTACATCATCATGGGAAATGGCCTATTTAGCGGGGTCATCACACTTGGTGTTTTGATCCAAGCTAGCAACGCTTTCTCGCAGGTCAGAGAGAGTTTTAGCGTCTTTATCGATAACTGGACGACAATAACAGAGCTAAGATCGGTCAATAAGCGTTTGAGAGAATTTGAGAGAAATATAGACTATAAAGCGTAGTGGGTTAAATTTATATATCAAAAAACTCAGACAAATTTTAAAATTTCATGAACGAGTAATTTCGGCTCTAAAATTTGAGCTAAGCGATAAGCGAAGCCAAATTTTAGTAGTCAATTCTTGCGAGTGAGTGAAAATTTAAAATTTGTAAAATAGTTTCATTAAATTTGTAAATTCTTTTTATTCAAAAGGGAGACAAGGGGACTCGAGTTACGGTCTGCTTGTAGTTGCGAGCCTGCGAAGCAAAGCCGTCCCCTTATCCCGCTTTTTAAATCCCCTGTCTGCTTGCAGTTACGAGACGAAGTCGAAGCAAAAACCCCTCGAACGTTAGAGGTGCATACAATTGTGCTTGCGCACTGCATGCGGTCTAGAACTCTGGCAAATTTTAAAACTTATGAGCGAGCATATCACGCTTCTAAATTTAGTGGCGAATGGCTATGAGCCCTAAATTTAGTAAGTTGCTAAGGCGAGTGAGTAAAGTTTTAAAATTTGCAAATTTGCTTTATCAAATCAAATAAGCTGTAAGAGAAGCCAAATTTTAGTAGTCAATTCTTGCGAGTGAATGAGATTTTAAAATTTACAAAAACCAAAACCCGCCCTAAATTTAAATTTCACCCTTCGTTTAACAATGCATATCCAACACAAGATATAATACGCCAAATTTTAATCCAAAAAGGATAAAAATGAAAAAAATTTTACTTACATTATTAACAGCTAGCATGCTTATCACCGGCTGCACGAGCGTCACAAAGCCAGGCGTCGTGGGCGCAGATCGCAAGCAGTTCATGCTAGTATCTTCTGAAGCGATGGAGCAAAGCTCAGCTCAAGCTTACGTCAAGACGCTAACAGCTGCTAGAAGCAAGGGCGAACTAAATGTCGATCCGATCCTCACAAAAAGAGTTCAAGATATCGCAAGAAAACTGATCGCTCAAACTGGCGTTTTCAGAGAGGACGCCTTAAAATGGAAATGGCAAGTAAATGTCATAAACGAAGATACGCTAAATGCTTGGTGTATGCCAGGGGGCAGGATCGTTGTTTATAGTGGTATTGTTAAGAAATTAAATCTAACAGATGCACAATTAGCAGCTGTCATGGGTCACGAGATCGCCCACGCTCTTAGAGAGCACGGCAGAGAGCAAGCTAGCACTGACCAGCTAACAGGCATTGGCATCCTTGCAGTAGCAACTGTTGCTGGACTTGGTAATTTTGGAGCAAGTGCATTAGGTTTAGCTACGCAATACACCATCTCAATGCCATTTTCTCGCTCACATGAGACCGAAGCCGATCGCATCGGCACTGAGCTGATGGCAAGAGCTGGATACGATCCAAAAGAGGCGGTCGAAGTTTGGGTTAAAATGAGCAAGATGAATGTTGGCAAAATACCTGAAATTTTAAGCACTCACCCATCAAACGAGAGCAGGATCAAAGACCTAAAAGAGATAGCAGCAAAGCTTGAGCCAGTATATCAGGCGGCAAAAAGGGGCTAGGCTTGATCGAGCCGGCAAAGCCAAGCGATCTTCCTGCGATCACGCAAATTTATAATGGCTACATTTTAGAAAGAAGTGCGACTGCTGATATACGGCCAGTTAGTACAAAGGAGCGAGAACCTTGGTTTAACGCCCACGGCAGCTCTCGCCCTATATTTATCTACAAAGAAAACGATGAAATTTTAGGCTACTGCTCGCTAAGCGACTTTAACCCTAAAATCGCTTACGATATAAGCGTAGAGATAAGCATCTATGTCGCTAAAAAGGCTCTTAAAAAAGGTACCAGCTAGCAGCTTTTAGCCCACAGTATAAACAAAGCTAGAGAGCTAAATTTAAAAAATATCATCGCACTAATCTTTAGCAAAAACAAAGCAAGCCTTGGGCTATTTTTGAAATTTGGCTTTGAAAAATGGGGTGAACTGCCTGGCGTTTGCCTGATGGATGGCGAGTACAAAGATGTCGTTATCTTGGGGCTAAAGCTCTAAAAGCCAAGCATTAAGCAAATGAAGATATAATCACCTTCTTCTTGGGTAGATGTCCGAGCGGTTTAAGGAGCACGCCTGGAACGCGTGTGTGGGGCAACTCACCGAGAGTTCGAATCTCTCTCTACCCGCCATTTTAAGTTTATCTGCTAAATTTTACCTAGCAACACTAAGGATAGATATGAAAATTTTACTTTTAGGCGCAAGCGGGAGCCTTGGTAGCTACGTTATAGATGGGCTTTTAAGTGTTGAGAGCGTAAATTTACTCCTTTATGCTAGAGATGTCAAAAAACTAGAAAAATTTAAAAGTGACAGAGTCTTGCTAATGCAAGGCGACGTCCTAGATAAAGCTAAGCTAAAAGAGGCTTTAAATGGCACGGATAGCGTCTATGCTGGGCTTGCAGGATCGCTTGAAGCTATGGCTAGCTCGCTAGTTGGCGCCATGAAAGAAGCTGGAGTAAAGAGGCTAGTTTGGATAACGTCTTATGGCATTTATGAGGGCGAAGTGCCTAGTGGCAGGCGTGCTCCAAGCTCTTACATAAACTCAGCAAAGATCATAGAAAACTCGGGCCTTGACTACACGCTGATACGCCCGCAGTGGTTTAGCGGCGCTAACGAGATAGACTATGAGGTCACGAGCTGGAGCAAGGGCGAGAAATTTAAAAACGAAAATGCTCAAATTTCAAGAAGATCTATCGCAAATTTAGTCAAAAGATGTCTGATAGACGGCTTTGGCGTAAAAGATAGCCTAGGCATCAATAAAAAAGAAATTTAAAGAACAAAAATGATCGAACATTTGCTACTATTTTTTGCACTGCTAGCTATCATCATCGCTTTAGTGATGGTCTCAAACCGCCTAAACGTCGCCTATCCTGTGCTTTTGGTCCTTGGTGGGCTTGCCATTAGCTTTGTGCCAAATTTGCCAAGCATTAAGATCGATCCCGAGCTTATTTTCATCATATTTTTGCCGCCACTTCTTTATGAGGCTGCGTGGGCAAACTCGCTAAAAGAGCTCTATAGATGGCGCCGAGTGATTGGCAGTTTCGCCTTTATCGTGGTTTTCATAAGCGCAGCAGCGGTTGCTTTGATAGCAAATTTAGTGATCCCCGGCTTCTCGCTCGCCCTTGGCTTCATGCTAGGAGCCATCGTCTCGCCACCAGATGCGGTGAGCACGGCAGCTATCCTTAAATTTGTCAAAGCCCCACGCAGGATCAGCGCTATTTTAGAAGGCGAGAGCCTTTTAAATGACGCCTCCTCGCTCATCATCTTTCGCTTCGCCGCAGTTGCAGTCACGACTGGGCAGTTTGTCTGGTACAAGGCCACAACGACCTTTTTATGGATGGTGGCTGGTGGCATTTTAGCGGGTCTTGTGGTGGCGCTTGCGGCATATTTTTTACATAAAAATTTACCGACTGATGAAAACAGCGACACGATAATGACGATCACGACGCCTTATATCATGTATATCTTGGCTGAGGAGCTTGGCGCTAGCGGCGTTTTAGCAGTGGTTTGTGGCGGACTTTATCTCTCGACTAAAAGAAATGAAATTTTTACCGCTTCAACAAGGATCCACGCGATGCCAGTTTGGAACAACTTTATTTTCTTACTAAACGGCCTTGCATTTACCATGATCGGCCTTGACCTGCCTGAAATTTTAGCAGGGCTAAAGCGTAGCGGCGTCTCGCTATTTGAGGCGGTCTCTTACGGCGTTTTGGTCACTGCTGTGCTCATCGTCATTAGGCTTTTGGCATCATACGGAGCCGTTTATATCACTATGTTTATGAAGCGTTTTATCAGCGTGGCGGACGATCGCAACCCTGGCAAAGCCACACCATTTATCGTCGGTTGGGCAGGTATGAGGGGAGTAGTCTCGCTGGCTGCAGCACTTTCTATCCCTGCCATGGCCGGTAGCGATCCCTTTCCGCACAGAGACCTTATCTTGTTTATCACCTTTGTTGTGATCTTGCTAACGCTCGTAGTTCAGGGCTTAAGCTTGCCACTGCTCATCAAAAGTGTGAAATTTCCAGACTTTAACGACCATATGCCAAATGAGCTTGCAAGGATAAAGATAAAAAAGGCGATCGCAGAGGCTTCGCTTAAATTTCAAAGCGAGAAATTTTGCAATGAGGAGAATTTCTTGTTTCAGAAACTCAAAGAAGTTTGGAATTTCGAGCTTTCAAATGAAAATTTCGAGATCAGCGACGAGGTCAGGCAGACCTATTTTGAGATCCTAAATGAGCAGCGAAAAGCGCTTTGTGAGCTAAACAAAGACCCAAAGATCGACGAAGAGGTCATTAGGACGTTTTTATATCACATCGACCTTGAGGAGCAGAGGTGGCGTTCGCATAGCGAGCACTAAAATTTTCTCCCGACGCTGCAGCTTACCACACCGCAAAATCTCTTGCCAAATTTGGCCTCGACGATGAGCACGAGAACAAAAAATATCTTCTCATCGTTCATGCGTGCGATCTGACGCAAAGTCTGGCTAGCGTCATTAAATTTAACATCATTTTCGCGCAAACTCTTGCAAAACAGGGCCTCGTCAAAGCCAAGCATGCGTGAAATTTCACTGATGCTGTAAGGCTCAAGCGAGGCGATGATGCGGTCCATGTTGCAGATCGTTGGATTTTTGCGGTGCGTGGTGACATCGATCATCTCATTTATGAGCTTTACCAGCTTTCTTCTGCGGTTAAAAAGGTGCAAGATCACAGCACAAACGATCAAAGCTCCTGCAAATTTATGCGCGCTCATCATCCACTCACTATACTCGCCCATGGCGAAATTTAGCCCAGTAAATGCAAGCAGGCATATCCCACAGGCAAGAGCACAGACGATACAAAATTTATATATCACTTCCACTTTTAGCAATGCAAATTCCTTAGTTTTTTGAAATTATACACCTACTATGCAAAAAATGAAGGTCGCCAACTAAAAATTTAGCTGGCGCATTAGAGTAAATTTAGCTAAAACTTATAGTTAAAGCTGAGATTAAAGGTGCGTGGATCGCCATAAACCATCATGTTTTTGCCGATGCCCTCGTAGTATTTTTTATTAAA
>CAUSWS010000056.1:0-7726 GCA_963535265.1 uncultured Campylobacter sp.
CTGAAATTTCATGGGATAAAAATATCAAAAATCCAAAAGATCACATCAGTGAAGGTCAAGAGATCGATGTTGAGGTTATCGAAATAGACGCAAAAGGACACCGCTTAAGAGTGAGCCTTAAAAATTTACTTCCAAAGCCATTTGATGAATTTAAAGCTAAATTTAAAGAGGGCGACGTAGTAAAAGGCGTTGTGACAACTATCACAAATTTTGGTGCATTTGTTAGAGTAGGCTGCGTTGAGGGCTTGCTACACAATGAAGATGCATCTTGGGATAGAAATGACAAATGCAAAGATATGTTCAAAGCTGGCGACGAGCTTGAGGTAAAGATCATCAAAATCGACAGCGCTGAGCAAAAAATTTCTCTAAGCCTAAAAGATCTAAAACAAAGCCCAGTTCAAGCGTTTGCTAATAAATTTAGTGTAGGTGACATTGTAAAAGGAACGATCCGTGACATTAAAGACTTTGGCGTATTTGTTGAGCTTGGCGATAATGTCGATGCACTAATCCGCAAAGAAGATCTAGGTAGCGTAGATGCAAGCACGCTTAAAATCGGTGATGAGATCGAAGCTGCTATCGCATTTATCGATGAGAAGAAAAATAGAATTCGCCTAAGCATACGCCGTTTAGCAAAACAAAAAGAGCGTGAAGTGTTAAATGAGATCAACGACAACGACGACAAAGTAACACTTGGTGACATTATAAAAGAACAATTACGCTAGTATAAATGGGCAGACGCACACTTTTATTAGTAGTTGTTCTGCTCTTTGTGATATTAGGTTTGGTTGGAATTTATCTTGTTAAATTTGCAAGCGTAAATTTCAGCCAGATCCCAGAAAACAATATAACAAACGAGCAAAATATAACCAAAAACACAGCTAGCAGTGAAAACTGGATCAACGAGCTGGCAACTATTAAGAAAAAAGATTACGTATTGCCTGTAAATGAAATTTTTATAGAATACAACCGACCTAAGATAGAAAAGCCAAAGATCACAGCATACGAACTTTTGATAGATAAAAACGATATCTACTCTATGTTCTGTTTGATGCAGACTTTGCGAAGTAGCGAGGTTGATTTCACTGTTGTAAAGGACGGCGCCAAAAGCCAGATCTTTTTAAATACTCAAGACTCAAAGTTGCTTCAAAATATCATACTGCAGCTAAGAGTTTACGACATCCACTCAAGTGTAAGAGAGGTAAAATTATGAAAACTATCATTGTTTGCGACGCGATACACCCAGTAGGTTTTGAGCTTTTAAAAAAAGAGCAAGATATAAATATAATAGACGCAGTTAATACTCCAAAAGACGAGCTTTTAAAAATTTTAGGCGAGGCTGATGTGGCGATCACTAGAAGCTCGACCGAGGTAAATGAGGCGTTTTTAGAAGCTGGTAAGAAACTAAAAGCTATCGTTAGAGCTGGTGTTGGCGTGGATAATGTTGATATAGATGGCTGTTCAAGAAGAGGCATCATCGCTATGAACGTCCCAACCGCAAATACTATCGCAGCAGTTGAGCTAACTATGGCTCACATGCTAGCAGCTGCAAGATCACTTGAATACGCTCACAACGACCTAAAGTTAGATAGAATTTGGAAGCGCGAGAAGTGGTACGGGGTTGAGCTGTTTAAGAAAAAGCTAGGCGTGATCGGCTTTGGTAATATCGGCTCAAGAGTAGCAGCTCGTGCAAAAGCTTTTGGCATGGATATCATTGCCTACGATCCATACATCGATCCATCTAAGGTCATCGATATGGGTGGCACTTATACTAAAAATTTTGATGATATTTTGGCGTGCGACTTCATCACGATCCACACTCCAAAGACCAAAGAGACAACCGATATGATCGGCGCTAAAGAGATAGCAAAGATGAAAGATGGCGTAAGACTTATAAACTGCGCTAGGGGCGGCCTTTATAACGAAGAGGCGCTTTATGAGGGGCTAAAAAGCGGCAAGGTAGCTTTTGCTGGCATCGATGTTTTTACAAAAGAGCCAGCAACAAGTCATCCGCTTCTTGATCTAAATAATGTAAGCGTCACGCCACATCTTGGGGCAAATACTCTTGAGTCGCAGCGCAACATTGCAGTAGAGGCAGTTGAGCAAGCTATCTTGGCAGCACGTGGTATAAGCTATCCAAACGCTTTAAATTTACCTATCAAAACAGAAGATTTACCACCGTTTGTTGAGCCTTATATTGATCTTACAAGCAAGATGGCATTTCTTGCAGCTCAGATCAACAAAAGCGCCATCAAGGCTATCCGCATAGAAACTCACGGGCAGATTGGCGAATATGCAAATTCAATGCTAACTTTTGCGATCGTTGGTGCTTTAAAAGAGAGTCTTGGCGACGCGATAAACTACGTAAATGCTAAATTTTTATGCGACGAAAAAGGCATAACTACTGAAACTAGCACAGGTGGAGATAGTATCTTTAAAAATAAGATCACGGTTCGAATTACTACTGAAAATGGCATCGTAAGTGTTGGCGGCACGGTCTTTGGCGAAAATCAACAACGCATAGTAACCGTAAATGGCTTTAAGACTGACTTCAAGCCAAAAGGTAAGATGATCATCTTCAAAAACCACGACGTACCGGGCGTTATCGCTCAGATCAGTAAAATTTTGGCTGATGAAAAGATAAACATAGCAGACTTCCGACTTGGTAGAGACGAGCACGGCATGGCGCTTGCGGTCATCTTGGTCGATGAACATATAAAAATAGAAACGCTAGAGAGATTAAACGCACTTGAAGCTTGTGTTTGGGCTCAATACGCAGTTATATAACAAATTACGAAAGGATAAAAAATGGCTTCATATTCAATGGGCGATCTAAAAAAGGGACTAAAGATCGAGATCGATGGCGTTCCTTATAAAATCGTAGAATATCAACACGTTAAACCGGGCAAGGGTGCAGCTTTTGTTCGTGCAAAGATCAAAT
Source organism: uncultured Campylobacter sp. (assembly GCA_963535265.1). Lineage (GTDB taxonomy): Bacteria > Campylobacterota > Campylobacteria > Campylobacterales > Campylobacteraceae > Campylobacter_A. The sequence goes on from CAUSWS010000056.1 coordinate 2,939, forward strand.
CTTTTGTCGATGGAAAGGTTCTTGAAAAGACTTTTCACGCAGGTGACAAGTGCGAGCAGCCGCATCTTGAAGAAAAAGAGATGCAATACCTCTATGATGATGGTGAGTTTTGCCAGTTTATGGACACGACTACTTACGAGCAAGTTGCGATCAGCGATGAGGACGTGGGTGATGTTAAAAAGTGGATGATCGATGGCATGATGGTTGAAATTTTATTTCACAACGGCAATGCGATCGGTGTTGAAGTGCCACAGGTAGTCGAGCTAAAGATAGTTGAGACTCCACCAAATTTCAAGGGCGATACACAAGGCGGCAAAAAGCCAGCTACTCTTGAGAGTGGCGCGGTAGTTCAGATACCATTTCACGTACTAGAAGGCGAGGTCATCCGCGTTGATACAGTTCGTGGCGAGTACATCGAGCGCGCAAATAAATAACCATACATCTGGCACGTTAAATTTATGAAAGAGAAATTTGACGAGCTTATCGCTCTGCTAAAGCCGCTATTTAAGGATAATGGCTTTAGTAAGAGCGCTTTAAATTTCTATAAAAATACTCCAAATTTTATTTATGTTGTAAATTTTCAAAAAAGTAGTGGCAATAGCTCAGAGCACACAAGATTTTATATAAATTGCGGTATTTATGGCTCATTTATAGAGGCTACCCTTGGTAAAGAAGCACTTAGTAAGCCAAAAGAGTATGAGTGCCATTTTAGAGCTAGGGCGCATGAAATCACTCGCACAGCTGCTGCGTACTACGAGATAGAGCCAGATAGTGACATGGCTAAAATTTATGAAAATTTAGTAAACGACCTTGGCTTTGTTTTTAAATTTTTGGGGCAAAATAACTCAGAGGAAAATTTAATAGAGCAAATGCTCGAACAAAACGGCCTTGCAGCGATAAATCAACTATACGAATATCTTTTGATAAAAGACAAAAGTGAAATTTTAGTCTCACATGCTAAAAAGCTCTATGCAAAGCACGGTATCGAAGCAAGATGGGAGAAATTCCAAAATCAGATAAACGAGCTACTTAGAAAATATAAAAAAGACGAAATAAATTTTAAAATTTAAATTTCACCGAGCGGTAGGTCTGATCAAACCTAAATGTTAGCAAATTTTGCAGTATCCCAAAAAGTACCATGAAGGTGACAAAGCTGCTTCCGCCGTAGCTAAAAAACGGCAGTGGCACGCCAACAACCGGTGCAAAGCCGATCGTCATCGAGACATTTACCCCCACGTAGACAAAGATGAGCGCGGCTATGCCAGTGGCGGTCACCTGCGTGAAATAATCATTCTTAAGGCCGTAGTTTAGGCTAAGAAGATGCGTTATAAGCGCTCCATAAAGCCCCAGCAAAAGCAGCGCTCCGTAAAAGCCAAAACGTTCGATATTATAGGCAAAGATGAAGTCACTTGTGGCGATTGGCAAAAATTTAAAGTGTGTCTGCGTCGCCTCGTCCTTTGGCTTGCCTTTTAGCCCACCACTACCTATGGCGATGATACTTTGTTTGACGTGGTAGCTTGGCTCTTCGGCGATGAAGTCGTGGATCCTCTTTTTTTGATAATCATGCAAATTTTCATACAAAACCGGCGCCGAAAAGCCTATGGTAAGGATGATACATATCCAAATTTTCTTATTTACGCCGATTACAAAAAGGATGGTGTAGCCAACTATCAAAAGTATGAGCGCGGTGCCAAGATCAGGCTCTTTCATAATGAGCGCAAATGGCAAAAGGATGTAAAAACTAAGCCTTAAAAAGTCTTTTATCCCGTATCCCTGGGCCTCTGGAGGGCGCTGCTTGACGAGATAGGCTAGCATCAGCAAAAAGGCTGGCTTCATGAGCTCTGAGGGCTGAAGCGTAAAGTGAACGAAAGGAATTTCCAACCATCGCCTAGCTCCTAGCTTGCTAACGCCAAAGATATCAACGCTTAAAAGCAGCACGATGCAGACCCAGTAAAACATCGGGATAATCCAGTCTATGCGCCTAATAGGCAGCAAAAATGCTATGAAAAATGAGACAAATCCTATGCCAAAATATACAAGCTGTTTGTTTGCCAAAATGTCGTTTGCTTCGGAAACTAGGATGTATGAGATGGCTATGATTGGGATGATTAAAAACGGCTGAATAAAATCAAAATGTGTTAAAATACGCCGATCTAGTTTTATCAAGAAGCAAACCTTAATTTTTGGGCTAGATTATATCACAAACAAGGCTTTGATTTTGGTTAAATTTAATGTTTTAAATAGCTCAAGACTCGACGTTGCAGTGGCCAAAGAGCTTCAAATTTCACGTAATCAAGCTTTAAATTTGATAAAAGACTCCCTTGTAAGCGTAAATTTAAAACCAGTCTCGAAACCAAGCTTTTTGTTAAACGAAAACGATGAAATTTGCGTAAATTTTGCCCCAAAAAAAGAGGTGCAAAACGAGCACGAAGTAAATTTTGATATCCCTATCATATATGAGGACGACGATCTCATAGTGCTAAATAAGCCCCCGCAGATCGTCGTTCATCAAGCCCCAAGCGTCAAAGAGGCGACGTTAGTTGAGTGGCTAAATAAAAAAGGATTTATGCTTTCAAATTTAAACGGCGACGTAAGAGCTGGCATCGTCCACCGCCTAGATAAGGGCACGAGTGGCGCTATCGTCGTTGCTAAAAATAACTTCGCCCATGCCAAACTTAGCGAGCAACTAAGCGATAAGAGCATGGGGAGGATCTATCTAGCGCTCACTGATCTTCCCCTAAAAGAGGACGTCATCATCGATAAGCCAATCGGCAGAAATCCAAACAACCGCCTAAAAAAAGCGATCGTCGCGGACGCTAAATTTGCAAAAAGCGCCTTCGTAAATTTACTAAGCGAAGGCGGAGTAAATTTGATAGCAGCAAAGCTTTTTACAGGCAGGACGCACCAGATAAGAGTGCATCTTGCTAGCATAAATCGCCACATTTTAGGCGATGATTTATACGGATTTAAGAGCCAAGGCGATAAAATAAGCAGGGTTATGCTTCACGCTTATATGCTCTATTTTATCCATCCGCGAACTGGCAAAAGGGTAGAATTTACCGCAAAAACGTATGATGACTTTAACCAAATAATTTACAAAAAAATTCCCAAGGAGATTTTTGATGAAAAAATTTGCCCTACGCATATTGACACCATTTTTAGTAGCTTTCTTAGCGGGATGCGGCTCTAGCGTACCGACTCAGCAAAGCACGTCACTACCAACTATTACAAGCTTAAAAACTATTTCAGATATGACAGAAGTTGGCTTTGAGTGGAACCCAGTGAGCGACGAGAGCGTCGTTGGCTACTACCTTTACCGCTCAAATCCAAACGATGCAAACTCAAAAATGCAACTAGTTGCAAACATAAAAGACCGCTTTGCTACACACTATGTAGATCGCGACCTAGCTCCAGAGACGACTTACTCGTATCAGATGAGAACCTACTCAAGTAACGCCATCTCTCAGCCAGGTGCGATCGCAACTGCGACTACTAAGCCACTACTTGACTCTGTGCCATTTGCGCAAGCTATCACAGGGCTTCCAGGTCGTGTAAAAGTGATCTGGAGACCACATCCTGATAGCACAGTAGCAAGCTACATCATCCAAAGAAGCGATGCAGGAGCTAATAAATTTAGCCAGATCGCAGAGGTAAATGGCAGACTAAATGCCGAGTATATCGACACTGAGGTAAAACCTGGCAGGTCTTATGAGTATAGGATCTTAGTTAAAACTTCTTCTGGCGTCATCTCAAAACCAAGCCAAAACATAAGCGCCACAACAAAGGAGTTACCCTAAATCAGTAACAAACGTCCAGGCGACCAAAAATGCGCCAAAAAAGATCATCTTAACGTGGGATTACGCACCGGCTGAGGATTTTGCTTATTTTAAGGTTTATAGAACGACAAGTAAAATTTTGCCTTACACATACCTAGCAAAAACGACTAGCAACACCTATGAGGACCTCATAAATACAAACGCGGCGACAAGGTATTATAGAGTGACAGTTGTTGATAAAGACGGTCTTGAGAGCTTAAAACAAGATGAGCCGATCGTTGGTAGCACACTTGGCGCACCAAAAACTCCAAGCATAAGCGCTAGCTACGATGGTAGCGGCGTAAATGTAAGCTGGAGCGCAGTTGATAGAGCTAGCTCATATACAGTTTATAGAAGTGGTGCTAGCGAGAAAGTCTTTAGCGGTATAAGTGATACTGGGCTTAGAGATGACAGCGTCCAAGCGGGTGCTAGCTACTCTTACAGCGTCGTAGCAGTCGATGAATACGGCATCGCCTCTGATAAGTCATCAAAAGCAGAAGTTAGCATAAAATAATGCCAAATTTCATCGCTTCGTCCTTAAAAGAGCTCTCGTTTCCATTTGGTAACGACAAGATCAAATTTCTTTGGCAGGCAAATGGCCGAAACGAGAGGCTCATCTACACAAAAAATGAAGATGAAGGTTTTTTTCTAGTCGTAAAGCCTGGTAAAACTGGCGTCGTCGTAAAGGGAGAAAAGCTTACAAAGCCTGCTAAAGTCGGACTTTTGCAAGAGGCACTGGAGCTTTTTAAAGAGCAAAGTTGTAACGGTATCATCAGTCAAGCATTTGCTGTAAAAAAGACAAATTTGACCAAAAAAGTGAGCGAAATTTTAAGCCTTGAAGAGTTTGTGTCAGCTTTTTGTGAGCTAAAAGATAAATTTAAAGAGATTTTTATCGAGATCGGCTTTGGCTCTGGCAGACACTTGCTCTATCAGGCTAAAAACAACCCAAATGCCCTAGTTATCGGCATAGAGG
>CAUSWS010000057.1:0-7722 GCA_963535265.1 uncultured Campylobacter sp.
GCGTAGTAGTAGTTGCCGATGAGTGAAGTGATGGCAAATAGCACTACTGCAAGGGTCGTAAAGTGTAGCCCAAAGTCGCCAAAATACTCTTTCATCGCTGCTTGAACGAGAGGTAGGGCGGTTAGCACTTCGCCACTTACGCCAGTTTGTTTTGTAAGATATGCCTGAGAAAAAAGCACGATCATACCAGAAGCGATACATATCGTCATATCGATAAAGACCGCCATTGCCTGAACTAGGCCTTGCTTGACCGGATGGCTTGTGTGCGCCGCAGCCGCTGCATTTGGCGCTGAGCCCATGCCAGCTTCGTTTGAAAAAAGGCCTCTTTTTATGCCTATTACGATCACGCTTCCAGCAAAACCGCCAAATATCGCTTTAAAATCAAATGCACTTTCTATGATCATCTTGATAACGGCTGGAATTTCTCTGAAATTTAAAACGATCGCGATGATAGCTAGCAAGATGTAAGTAAGCGCCATGAAAGGCACGATATATGAGCTAACTTTACCGATGATGTGGCTCTTGCTAAAAAACATCACAGCTGTAAATGCTGTAAGTATAAGTCCGATGCCAATAGGCAATCCGCTTTGTGCAAAAGTGATGTTGCTGCCTGCTTTGTCGTAGTAAATTTCAAAAGCAGAGGTCATGGTGTAGCTTTGAAGCCCGTTAAAACCATAAGCATAGGTGATGATAAGAATGATGGCAAACAAAGAGCCAAGCCACTTTATGCCAAGCCCATTTTTGATGTAATAAGCCGGTCCGCCTTTAAAGCCAAAGACATCTTTTGTCTTATAAATTTGAGCCAAAGTGCTCTCAATAAAGGCTGAAGCTGAGCCTAAAAACGCCATCAAACACATCCAAAAAAGTGCTCCTGGACCACCTGCGACGATGGCAGCTGAAATTCCAGCGATGTTGCCGATGCCGACACGTGAAGCAGTCGAGATCATCAGCGCTTGAAACGGCGTTAGATGGTGCTTGTTATACTTATCCTTTTTTTCTACCAGAACTCTGCAAGCTTCAAAGAACATCCTAAACTGCACAAAACGGGTAAGGTAGCTAAAGTAAACTCCTGAAGCTACAAGGATGATAACCAAAAAATATCCATATAAAAAGTCGTTGGCTACATCCATTTTGCCGTTTAAAAAGTTTAAGAAATTCTCAAACACCATCTATCCTTTCAAATTTATTTTGACTTGATCTTCACGCCCTTCATTGAGTTGAGCAGAAGCCAGATCGTCGTGCCATTGTGAAGCATGGCAGTTGCTATTGGATTTAGCATGCCAAGCGTTGCGGCACTTAGTATAGCTGTATTTACGCCAACGGTTGAGCGGAAATTTGAGCTAATTAACTTCATAGTTTTATTAGCAAGCTCTTTTGCAAGCGCTACGCTCATGATGTCATCTTTTAAAAGGCTTATATCAGCTGTTGCTTTAGCGATATCAGCACCTTTGTGCATGCTGATGCCAACATTTGCTTTTGTTAGGCTTGGCGCGTCATTTATGCCATCACCTACAAAAGCGACCTTTTTGCCCTCACTCTTTAGCTCTTCGATGATCGCTGCTTTGTCCGTTGGCAAGCACTCAGCATAGACCCTATCAAGCCCAAGCTCGCGCGCTACCTCTTCAGCTTTGCTCTTTATGTCGCCACTTAGCATAACTATCTCTTTCACGCCAAGATTTCGTAGTTTTGCCACCATATCTTTAGCGTTTGTTCTCATATCATCTTTCATAGCGATCACACCAACAAGCTCTTTGTCGTATCCTACATAAAGCAGGGTTAAACCGCTTTGTAAAGCCTTATTTATAAGCGCTTCATGAGCTTTAAAGCTTATCATCTCATCATCTTCTAAGAAGTGCCTACTGCCGATAACGACCTCTTTGCCGTGCATAGCAGTTTTTACACCGTGAGCCACAATAAATTCAACCTCGTCGTGGTGGATATGACTAAATCCACGCTTGTTTGCAGCCTCAACTATCGCTTCAGCTACTGGGTGGAAGTAGTGTTCCTCGGCACTTGCGGTTAAATTTAAGATATCAGCCTCTGAAAATCCATCTTTAAAAGAGTAAATTTCAACCACACTTAGGCGTCCGTGAGTTAGAGTGCCGGTTTTGTCAAAGACAAATGTATCAACCGAGCTTAGAGCCTCGATCGCCTTTGCGCCTTTTATGAGGATGCCGTTTCTGCCAGCCTTTGAGATGCTTGACTTAAACGCAACTGGCGTAGCAAGCTTAAGCGCGCAAGAGTAGTCAGCTTGAAGCACGCTTGCAACGCTGTTCATATTTTTATTTATAACATACGAAAGCCCAGCAAGAGAGAGTGTGACTGGCACTAGTTTATCAGCTAGTTTTAGAGCTTTTACGCCGATGGCTGATTTTTCATTAAGTGAAGTTTGGATGTACTCTTTGATCCTTGCGGTTGCGGTGTCGCTACCTACGTTTTCAGCCCAAATTTTGATCCTGCCCTCATCGACAACAGTGCCGCTTATGACGCGGTCGCCTCTAGCTTTTGCTACGGGTTCTGCTTCTCCAGTCATTGAGACTTGATTAACATCAGCATTGCCCTCGACGATGTAGCCATCAACGCCTATCGTCTCGCCAGCTCCGACTACTACGATGTCGCCTTTTTTTAAATTTTCGGTTTTTACTTTTTCAAGCGTCTTTTCACCGTTTAAATTTCGCTCGACCCAGACCTCTTCGATGTTTGGTTTGGCTAACTCTTTGATGAGATCATCACTTCTGTGGCTAGCACTTTCTTCCATGTATTCGCCGATATTTATCATCAAATTTGTGCTATTTGCAGCCAAATGATCACCCATTGCAAGGCTAGTGCCAATAGCAGTTGCCTCAAGCACTTTTGAGGTGATGCCCTCATGCCTTAGCTCTTTTGCGCCTTCTATTAAATTTGGAGCTGTGGCATAAAGAGTCACGGCTGATTTTAGAGTTTTATTACTCATAAACGGCGTTACACCAAGTGCAGCAGCAGCTTTGTAGATATTTGCTTTGCTAGGTAGGCTCTCATCTTTTGGCTTGGTTGGAAAATCATAGCTTTTTATAAAATCTAAAATTTTCTCATAGCTCTTATCAAACTCGACAACGATGCTTTTTGCGTATTTATTTACACGCACGCTTTTTGCATCGGTTCGCTCTGAGATCGCAGCCTCTATGGCGCTTACATCGCTTCTAGCGTTTAGGCTCTCGCAAATAAACCTCGCTCTATTTTTGCTCTTGTGAGCTAGAGTGACCTTATTTTTGTGAGTCAAGTTCTGCTTTGACATCTTCAAAACGCTCTTTTAGTTCTTCTATGCCAGCATTTATAAGCTCGCCACCTTTGATAATCGCTTTAAATACGCACTCTTGTGCTTTTGGATTAGTCAGTACATAAGCTGCGATACCACCTAAAACTAGACCTTTTACAAAGCCAGCAGCATTAAAATTTTCAGGTACAAATGGTAAATTTTGAGCTGCATTATTTATTGCGTTATCAATTGCGCTTGGCTGAGTAGCTGCTGCATTGTTAGCTGCAGTCTCACTTGCTACGTTTTCTTCATTGATATAAGGGTTATTCATTATTTACTCTCCAATTTTATTAGTTTTTCTGCTATCAAAAGACCGCCGATGCCAGCTGCTGTAAAAGCTGCTGCATTTAGATATTTTTTTTGTGCTATTAAATTTGAAGCATGAATGCCAACAGCACCTACAAAACCACCTGTTACAGCGTATTTTGCTATCTTTTTAGCGACATCTTTTTTAGTTGCTCTATTATTTAGATAGTCGCTAAAGCCAAGTGCAGCTGCACCCATACCAGCGATTAAAGCACCGCTGATGAAGTGATCAAATGGAAGTCTTGTGCTTGAAAGTGTAAAAAGACTATTTTCTTGCATTCTCTATCCTTAAGCTATATCGTTTGGTGTGATAGCTTTTGGAGCGGCTGGCTTTTTAGCGCGTGGTTTTCTTGTTTTCTTTACCACATTTTCAGCCTCTTTTTCTACTTTTTTAGCACCACGTTTTGCTTTTTTTTCTTCTTTTACTATAAAGTCTTTTGCATCTTTTGCAACACTTTTACCTTTTTTGTAAAGATCTTTTGCGGCCTCTTTGCCTTTATCAAAGCCATCTTGGGCGTACTCTTTGATCTTATCTCTTTTATTCCAAGCAGCTATTGCTAAACCGCCTACTGCTAAACCTGCTAAAAATGGTAATGCCATTTTAAATCCTTTCTTTGTTTGATTTTGTAAATTATTCATTTTCTTCATCCTTATTAAAATTTTTGCTAACTACTGAAATGCCTAATGCCCCAAGCGCAAGTCCGCTAAAAAACGAGAAATTTGGATTATTGGTTATCTTTGCTAACTCGCTTTTATCAGCTTTGCCACTTGCGATATTTTGCAAGCTTTTAGTTATCTCATTAAAGTCATTTTGATAGTTTTCTAAAATATTTGTTATGCCATTTTGCTCAAAATTTTGTGAAATTTCATTTAAATTTAGCTCATTTTTTATTTCACAGCCACTATAAATTTCTTTTAAGCGTTGCTTTAAAGAGGTGATATATTCGTTATTTGAAGTAGCCCAAAGTCTAAAAAATAGATCTTTTAGCTCTTCATCATCTAAGCTTTCACAAAATTTTTCATACATTTTGTTTAGCTCATTTTCATAGTTTAGTGCCTCTATTAGCGCATCTTCTTTATTTTTTGCTGGCAAAAAGATAGCTTCATTTTCGCAAACAAGCTCATACTCATGCGCACTTGCAAATTTTTCTATCAAGATGATAGCATTTTTTCTCACGCTTGCGATTTGATCAAATACTTCGCCAAATGAAGCTAGACCTTCATATAGCCTAAGTGCGTTTTTTTCGCTCGTATAAGAGGCGTTTAAAAGCTCGTTAAGCATATTTTACTTCTCTTGCTACTTCATTTACTTTAGCTGAAATTTCTTCTAAATTTTGCCCTTTTAAGAGATCCTCCCAGAGATTTTTAGGGAAAATTTCATGATCGTATTCGATCGTTACAGAGCCGATTATCTTGTTAAATTTAACATTTTTTATGCCATTTATCTGAGCGATCATATCATCTAAACTGGCTAAATTTACGCTGCTGCTTAGCTCTTTGATCTTTGGGCTAACCCTTACTCTTAGTCTGCCATTTGTGTGAGCTATCATCGAAAAATAGCTTGCAACTTGTGCTAAAGTTTGTGTTTTTATATCCATTTGTTTCCTTTTATTTTCCTTTTATATTGATGGCGTATTATCTATTATGTAACTTAAACAAATCTGAAATTTTTTTGTCTTTCATTATCAAAAAGTAAAATGAAATGATAAATTTAAATCCCATTTTTTGCTTGACAATCACTGCAAATTCCATAAAGTATCATCTTGTGAGACTCTGCACTAAATGATCTTTGGCTGCAAATTTGATCTTGTCTTTGCTCTATCATCTCATCTTCAAAATCAACCACTTTGCCGCAAATTTCACATATCAAGTGATCGTGAGAGGATTTTAAATTTAGCTCGTAATTTTTAACACCATTTTGCTCAAAACTATTTGCCAGATGGTGCTCTTCAAGAAAATTTAAAAAGGTATATATAGAAGTCATTGAAATTTCATTTTTGTAAGTTTCATAAATTTTTTGGCAAATTTCTTGAGCATTTAGATGCGACTTGCTAGCAAAAAACACACGCAAAATTTGCTCTTTTATCTCAGAGCCTTTTTGACCAAAAGCTTTTAAAAACTCGTTAAAATGCTTGTAAAATAGTTCAAAGTCTTCCACAAAATCCCTATCAAATTGATAATGAATGTAAAGATTTTACAACTTTTCTACTAAAAAATGCATAAAATTTATTACAAATTCTAAGTAAAGTATTTTATAAGCTTCTTTTGGTATAGTGTCGCATTTTTTAAATCAGAATTAAGGAACGAAATGACTTACGACGAGCTAGAATTAGACGCCGTTTTGTTAGAGGTTTTGGAAAATAGAGGCAGCTTTGACTCGATGGATGACGAAGAGCTTTATGAGCTTATCGAGCAAGTCGCGCAATACACTGACGGCGACTACGAAGAGGCGTTTGAATATATGACTCAATTTTCTCCAATCCCTAAAAAACGCTTTGTATCACTATTTATGGTTTAGCAAAAGGCTAAGCCATAATCTTGCTAAATTTATAAACTAAAATTTCTAAAATCTTTAAAATGTAAAAAAAGAGCTTGACTCTTCTAAAAGAGCCAAGATGTGAAGTTATTATAAGAAGTATTTTGAGATTATCTCTTTAAATTTGATTGTGTATTTGCTAGCTTTTGGGCTGTTGTTGTAGATATCTTCAAATTCATACATTCTATCGTAGTAGTCGTTTGTGTCTTGCGCATTTATCTTAAGTCTTGCCACATCTAGGCTAACTCCCACAAAAGCTCCACTAGTTTTGCCACGCTCCTCGACAAATGCTGAAATTTCAGGCAAATCACTAGCTATCGCCACTTCGTTGCCAACGCCGCCAGTTGCTTCTGCTTTTAGACTGATCGTATCTTTTGCGTTAAACAAGCTTGCGTAGGCTTCTGAGTTTTTAAACAAAATGATCATATCAGCCGAGCTATATCCTAGCTGAAGACCGATGCTGCCAGATGTGTAATTTACAAAAAATGGGCTTGACCACTCGCCATCGTCGTTTTTAGCGATAAATATGCCTCTACCTTTTGAGCCAGTGATGATCGCGCCTGCTTTTGTCACGTCTGGGATTATAGCGATGGCTTTGATGCCTGTAAATTTGGTATTTGGTTTTAAATTTCTAGTGCCAAAAGCGTTTAAAATGTTTATCGCATTTTTTAATTTTTGATTTTGGATCACGTCAGCGTTTAAATTTAACGCAAAAAATGAGCCGATCAAAAAGAGCAAAGTTAGAATTTTTTTCATCAAATTTCCTTATTTAAAATTCTTGTTATTATAGCCTAAAATAAACTATTATTTAAAAATTTATTAATGAAATTTTATGAGATTTCATTATAAAATGCCCATTTTTAAGGAAAAAATATGAGCTTAATACTTTTTGTGGAGTACGTTGGTATCGCATCAGCTGCGCTTAGTGGCTTTTTGTTTGCAGTAAAAAGAGAGTGTGACTGGCTTGGCGTCTTTTTGTCCGCATTTTTAACTGCACTTGGAGGCGGTATCGTGCGTGATATGCTCGTTGGCAGGGCAGTTTATTCATTTACTCACTACATGCCAGTAAGCGTCGTCATCTTTATGCTTGTCGTATCTAGGATCACAAATTTGCATATAAAAAGAGATGGTTTGGAGAAGAAATTTGTCTTTATCTTTGCCGATGCGATCGATGTTATCTGCTTTTCGATCGTTGGAGCGATGGTTGCCATTGAGTATAGCTACAACATCTTTGGCGTCATGATGATCGCCTTTTTTAACGGCGTTGGCGGCGGTATCTTAAGAGATATCTTGCTAAATGAAGTCCCGTGGTTTTTACGCACCGGACTTTACGGCACGATAAGCCTTGGCGTGGGGCTTGCTTACTTTATCCTCTATCATCTAGGCCTTACCAACATATTTTTTACTATGCTCTTGCTAGCTGCTGGCATAACGGTCAGGATGTTTGCATTTTATAGAGGCTGGAAGCTGCCTGATCTATGAAATTTAGCGAGTTTTTTGATATCTGGGTCAATGAAAACTACTATAAATTTGGCGTAGATATCGGCAAAAAGGGCGATTTTTACACAAATGTAAGCGTTGGCTA
>CAUSWS010000058.1:0-7688 GCA_963535265.1 uncultured Campylobacter sp.
GAGGCTCCGACAAATTTAGCGATAATTGGCCGCTACATCCTAACGCCAGATATTTTTAACATTTTAGAGCGAACAAAACCAGGCAAAAACGGTGAAATTCAGATCACGGATGCACTAAAAACGCAGGCAAAAGATGGCATGGTGCTAGCTTATAAATTTAAGGGCAAGAGGTTTGACTGCGGCAGCATCGATGGCTTTGTCGAAGCTACAAATTTCTTTTACGAGCGCAGTAAATGATAGAGACTTCATTTAAATTTAACTTTGCAAGCAGCGATGTCATCGACTCTTATGCCAAACGCATAAACGATGAGTACGAAAGCGGCGAGATAGGCTACTACCACCTACCAGCTCTTGGGCAAAATTTACTTGGCGAGATCGAGGAGTATGAAAAGGGGCTAGCTCATATCAAAAATGTAGTACTTGTTGGCATTGGCGGTAGCAGTCTTGGCGTAAAGGCGCTAAAATCAATGCTTGAAGGCACAAAAGGGATAAAAAGAGAGCTTTTATTTTTAGATAACGTCGATCCTTGTAGCTACAAAAGCACGCTTGATGGGGTAAATTTTGACGAGACGCTTTTTGTAATAAGCTCAAAATCAGGCAACACGATCGAGACGATCACTATTTTTAAGTGCTTGCTTGATGACTTTAAGCCCCAAAATTTAGGCAAAAATTTCCTCATCATAACTGATCCAGGCACAAATTTAGAAAATTTCGCCAAAGAAAATGGCATTAAATTTTTTAACATCCCAAAAAACGTTGGCGGGAGATTTAGCGTGCTAAGTGCGATCGGTCTTGTGCCTCTTGGTATCTGTGGCTACGATATAAAGGCGCTTTTAGATGGCGCGCTTGCTTGCAAGAAGCAATACATCGAGCAAAAAGATAGCTCAATAGTCGCTAAAGCCTACCACTACGCTACTAGCAGAAATGCCAGCATAAATGTCATTTTTAGCTATTGTGATAGATTTTTTGAATTTAACGACTGGTACGTGCAGCTTTGGGCGGAGAGCCTTGGTAAAAAAAGAGGCTATAAAAGGGTCGGCCTTACGCCAGTTGGACTTGTCGGCAGCCGTGATCAACACAGCTTTTTGCAGCTTATCATGGACGGCGTAAAAGATAAGAGTGTGACATTTATAAAGATAAAAGATCACGCAAGCGACAAGACTATTCCAAGCTTTAGCCTAAAAGGGCTTGAAGAGTGCGATTTTGTGGCGGGTCTAAGCCTAAATGAACTTATAAATTTGCAGTGCGACGCGACGGCTATGGCGCTGGTGCAAGAGGGCATAAGTGTCGATACGATCACGCTTGAGAGGCTTGATGAGTTTCATGCTGGCTGGCTCATTTTTTACTACGAGCTACTAACCTCGGCCACTGGTATCATGCTAGGCATCAACACCTACGATCAGCCAGGCGTTGAGATAGGAAAACGTATCTTAAAAACCATGCTTTTAAAGTAGAAAATGAAGAAATTTCTACTTTTAGCTCTTTTTGCCTCGCAAATTTTTGCCTTTTCGGCGAATAAATTTATAAATGACGCTAGGTCGCAGATCGGCGTGACGATAAGTTACGATCCAAGCTACGAAAGGCTCGCTTACCCCAATGGGTGACGTGGATATCAAAAAGGGCGTTTGTACCGACGTTGTAGTAAGGGCTTTGCGGTATCAAGATATGGATCTACAAAGGCTCATTTTCAAAGATTTGAGTAAAAATTTTTCAGTTTATCCTAAAAAATGGGGGGGCTTAAAAAGGCTGATAAAAACATCGATCACAGGCGTGTTTTAAACATCGCTACCTATCTAAAAAGAAAAGGTTTTGAGGTGAGAGATGATAAATTTCTGCCAGGGGATATCGTCACTTGGATGCTACCAGGAAATTTGCCTCACATCGGCGTGATCTCAGATAAATTTTATGCCAAAACACCGCTTGTCATCCACAATATTGGCTCTGGCGTGCAAGAAGAAAACATACTTTATAGCTACAAGATCACAGGGCATTTTAGGCTAAAGTAGCAAAATGGCTTTTTAATCAAATTTTAGGCAAAATCGCAAAAAAATAAATTCAAGGAAAAATAATGTTAGAAGTTAGGGGACTTACTCAAAGATTTGCAAGCAGTTTGCTATTTGAGGATGTAAATTTAAAGCTAAATCGCCACAACAGATACGGACTAATTGGCGCAAATGGCGCTGGTAAATCGACATTTTTAAAAATTTTAAGCGGAGCTATCGAGCCAACTAGTGGCGAGATCATCATAGAAAATGGACTAAAAGTTGGCGTGCTTGGGCAAGATCAGTTTGCGTTTGAAAATTTTACTCTAAAAGATGCGGTGCTTTATGGCAACAAACGCCTATACGACGCTGTAAAAGAGAAAGAAAAGCTCTATATGAGCGAGAAATTTACAGATGAGATAAATGAGCGTTTAAGCGAGCTTGAGATGATAAGCGCCGAGGAGGATCCAAGCTACGAGTACGAGACTAGGATAGAAAAAATCCTAAGCTCACTTGGACTAAATGAATTTGATAAGCTCATGAGCGAGGTTGAAAACTCGGATAAAGTAAAGGTTTTGCTAGCTCAGGTGCTTTTTCCAAAACCAGACATTTTGTTTTTAGACGAGCCAACAAATAACCTTGATATAGACGCGATCGCATGGCTAGAAAACGAGCTAAACCGCCATGAGGGCACGCTTGTAGTTATCAGTCACGACAGGCACTTTTTAAATAGAGTTTGCACAAACATTTTGGATGTGGATTTTAAGAAAATTCGCGAGTTTTCAGGCAACTACGATGATTGGTATATGGCTGCAAATTTGATCGCAAAGCAGCATGAGATGGAGCGTGATAAGAAGCTAAAAGAGAAAGAGGAGCTGGAGAAATTTATCGCGAGATTTTCAGCAAATGCGAGCAAGGCAAAGCAGGCGACCTCACGCGCAAAGCAGCTTGAAAAATTAGATATCGCCGAGATCGCAGTATCAAGCAGGCGTGATCCAAGCATACTCTTTCGTGCAAACCGCGAGATAGGCAATGAACTAATTGAGCTAAAGAACGTAAGTAAGAAATTTGATGATAAAGTGATATTTGAAAACTTTAACTTTAAGCTCGAAAAGGGCGACAAGCTAGCTATCATCGGCCACAACGGCGTTGGTAAAAGCACACTTTGTAAGATCATAATGGGCGAGATAAAGCCTGACGCTGGCGAAGTGCATATAGGTGCGACCATCGAGCTGGGATATTTTGCGCAAGATACGGTAAATAAGATAGATGGCGAGCTAAAGCTTTACGAGTACTTGCAAGATGCCAAAAATAAGGACATCGACGAGATCAGAAAGTGCCTTGGCAGGATGCTCTTTAGTGGCGCTGAGCAAGAAAAGGCAGTAGGCGCGCTAAGCGGTGGCGAAAAACACCGAGTAAGACTAGCTCAGCTCATGCTTCACAGGCCAAATTTACTCGTCATGGACGAGCCAAACAACCACCTCGACCTCGAGGCTATCATCGCGCTTGGCGAGGCGTTTTACAACTTTAATGGCTCAGTCATCTGTGTGAGCCACGACAGGGAGCTGATAGACGCCTTTGCAAATAGAATTTTACACCTAAAAGGTAATGGCGAAGTCGTTGATTTTAAAGGCACATACGAAGAATACAGAGCAAATTTAGGACTTGAAGCTTAAATGCTCACTTTGCCTCTAGTTTTTCTAGAGGCAGTTTAAATTTTCCATTAAATTTACCATTCAAAGCGAGTTTGTAAATTTGTATAGAACTGCAAATTTTAAATTTTCATAATATAAATGTGTCATGAAGTAATATTATAAAGAAAATTAACTTAGAATTTTTATTTTACTATTTTGATAACTTTGAATTTATATTAATATTTTGTTAAATTTTCTCAAAAATGGCTTTTAAACTTAAAGTGTAGGACAAATCTGAGCTAATTTACTCCTTTTTATATAATAAAAAAGTGATATTATTAGTAATATAACAATTTAGACAAGTAAATTCCTAAAAATTAGCTTAAATATGAAATATAATTTTCTTTCAAAGAGCGCCATATCAAGTCAAAAGCTTAAAACTTAAAAAAAATAAGTAGTCATTAATATTTAAAATCTCAAATACCTATATAATTTCACTCGGTAACAAATTTTTACTAAGGAGAAGCTGTTATGGCAACCAGAAAAGAACATGATTTTATCGGCGAGTTGGAAATTTCTGACAATTTTTACTATGGCATCCAAACATTTAGGGCTACAGAGAACTTCCACATGAGTGGTAGAACATTAAAAGAGTATCCATACTTTGTAAAGGCATTTGCTCAGATCAAAAAAGCTGCCGCACTTGCAAATAAAGAGGTCGGCGTTTTAGATCCAAAGATAGCTGATGCTTTGGCAAAAGCAGCTGATAGAGTAATAGCTGGTGAGTTTTTAGATCAATTTGTCGTTGATATGGTTCAAGGTGGTGCAGGAACAAGCACAAACATGAACTCAAACGAGGTCATCACAAATATCGCACTTGAGAGCCTTGGTCATAAAAAAGGCGAGTATCAATACATCCATCCAAATGATCACACAAACCTTGGACAAAGCACAAATGATACTTATCCAAGCTCTATTAAAGTAGCAACTTATGCAAAGCTTACTGACTTGCTTGCTGCTATGAATTTACTAAAAGATGAGCTTGAGAAAAAAGCAAAAGAATTTAAAGATATCATCAAAATGGGTAGAACAGAGCTTGAAGATGCCGTTCCTACAACACTTGGCAACACTTTTAACGCATTTGCAAGCTATATCAAAAGTGACATTGAAAAGATCACAGCAGCACGTGAAGCAATGACACATCTAAACATGGGCGCGACTGCGATAGGTACAGGCATCAACTGCCATCCAGAGTATAAAAATGTAGTTGTTAAAAAACTAAAAGAGATCACTGGAGTTGATTTCAAAAAAGCTGATGACTTCATCGCTGCTACACAAGATACTGCAGACTTTGTCCATGTAAGTGGCGCGCTTAAAACTGCTGCTGTTAGACTTTCAAAAATCGCAAATGACTTAAGACTAATGAACTCAGGTCCAAGATGTGGCCTTGGCGAGATAAATTTACCTCAAATGCAACCAGGCAGCTCAATCATGCCAGGTAAGGTAAATCCAGTTATCGCTGAGGTTGTAGGCGAGGCTTGCTATGAAGTTATCGGTAACGACGTAACTATCATGCTTTGCTCTGAAAGAGGCGAATTTGAGCTAAATGCATTTGAACCAGGCATCGCTTATGCGCTATTTAACTCTATATTTATCCTTGAAAACGCGATGAAAACATTAGCTGAAAAAGCTATCAAAAAACTTACTGCAAACCCTGAGGCTTGCTTAAAATCAGTTCTTGGCTCAGTTGGTATCGTAACAGCATTTAACCCATATATCGGTTACGAAAAATCAGCAAGCATCGCTAAAGAAGCCCTTCAAACAGGTAAAGCAGTTGGCGATATCTGCCTAGAGAGAGGCTATCTAAGCAAAGAAGAGATCGATAAGATTTTAGAGCCTAAAAATATGCTAAATCCGAGCATGGTTAGGTAAAAATTTAAGCAAAGTATTATTAAAAGCGTGCCAAAATTCTGGCACGCTTAAGTGGTGATTTTAGTAATAAAATTTAATAAAGGAGTTTTCGATGGATATAATGCTGATCTTACAGATTATAGTCCTATTTGGCGGCATCTATCTTGGTGTCAAACTAGGTGGTATGGGCGTTGGCTACGCAGGTGGTCTAGGAGTTGTGATACTTGCATTGCTTGGTATGAAAGTCGATATGAAAGATATCCCTATGGATGTTATCTTGATCATCGCTTCAGTTATCTCAGCGATCACAGCTTTGCAAGTTGCTGGCGGACTTGACTATTTAGTTCAAGTAGCAACAAAAATTTTACGCAAGAATCCAAAACAAATCAACTTTCTTGCTCCGATAGTTACTTACTTTTTAACTATCCTTGCGGGAACTGGACACACTGCGTTTTCTATGATCCCTGTTATCGTTGAGGTTGCAAAAACTCAAAACATCAAACCTTCAGCTCCACTTGCGCTTTCAGTTGTCTCTTCTCAAGTAGCGATCACTGCAAGTCCGATCTCAGCTGCTTTTGTTGCTATGAGTGGTCTATGTGAGAAGCTAGGTGTTAGCTATCCAGTATTGCTATTTATTTGTATATCAACTACATTTGTAGCGATGGTTATCACTGCGTTTATTATCAATAAATTTTATGATCTTGACCTTTCAAAAGATCCTATCTATCAAGATAGACTTGCAAAAGGTTTGGTTGCAGAGATTAAGGATGTCGAGTATCACGAGCCAAAACCATACGCAAAAAGATCAGTTGCTATCTTTGCAGTTGGTGTTTTGATCGTTGTTTGCTATGCGCTATGTATCTCAAAGAGCTTAGGTCTTGTAGAAAAACCTATACTTTCAAGAGATGCAGCTATCATTAGCTTTATGCTAACTATCGGCTTTACGATAGCAGTAGCTTGCAAAGTTGAGACAGGCAAACTTCTATCAACTAGCACTTTCCAAAGCGGTATGAATGCGTGCATCTGCGTTGTTGGTATTGCATGGCTTGGTACAACATTTGTTAATGGACACCTTGACGCTATCAAAGAGGTTGCAAAAGACTTCGTTACTCAGTATCCATTTATCCTAGCTGTTGCGCTTTATTTCTTAAGCTGCTTGCTATACTCACAAGCTGCTACAACAAAGGTTATGATGCCTGCTGTTGCTGCTGCTCTTGGCATGACTAGCCCTGAAAATTCAGGTCAAATTTGGATCCTTGTAGCTTCATTTGCTGCAGTTTCTGGTCTATTTGTATTGCCAACATATCCTACAACACTAGGTGCGATAGCGATGGACGATACAGGAACTACAAGAGTTGGTAAATTTGTATTTAACCACTCATTCTTCATCCCAGGAACTATAATGGTTGCATTATCAGTTATCCTTGGATTTATAGTAGCTCCAGTTCTTATATAAAACTTAAGCCGAGATCTCTCTCGGCTTTTTAATACACTTTAAATTTTCAATTTTTATATCAAATCCTTAAATAATATCTCTTTTTAAATTTTAAATTTTTTATTTTTACAAATCACACAAAAATCGCACCAAAATTTAATCATTCTTAATTTATCATTTTTAAAATTTGCTCTATTTTGATATTTAATCTCAGATATCATAAAAAATTAAAATTAAAAAAAATTATTAAATAAAATTTAATTTTAGTTTCAACTTTAAATAATAAAATAATGAAAGTAAAATTTCTTTTAAAGGGAGAAAGATGAGCTTAAATAGAAGAGAATTTTTAAAATTCAGTGCAGGAGTTAGCGCAGCTGCATCATCTCTATCAGGTGGTGCTTTGCAAGGTGCTACAAATGGAGGCGAAAAGCACGTTCATAGCTTTTGTGAGATGTGCTCTTCAAGGTGTCCTATCGAAGCAAAAGTCGTTGATGGCAAAGTTCGCTTCTTAAGTGGCAATCCAAAAGCTGGCGGCACGGCAACCTCTCTTTGTGCAAGAGGCGGCTCAGGCCTTAGTCAGCTCTATGATGAAAATAGGATCAAAAAGCCATTAATTAGAGCTGGTGAGAGAGGTGAGAATAAATGGCGCGAGGTTAGCTGGGACGAGGCGCTTGACTATGTAGCTTCAAAGATGCTTGATATCAAGCAAAAGTATGGCCCTGAAAG
>CAUSWS010000059.1:0-7656 GCA_963535265.1 uncultured Campylobacter sp.
TCTCCGATCATCGCTTGGATAAATTCTGGATAAAGCCAAACTTTGCCATTTAAAATCGTCTCAAATGCATCTTCAAAGTGCGTTTTTCTCATGTGTGAGTTTGCATATCCTTTGACACCAAGAGCCAGCAGATGTTTGCCTTCACTAAATTTTGGTTCGTTTGCAAGGATTAGACATTTTATATTTGGAAAATTTTCATGAATGGTTTTAATATTTTCATCAAGGCTATCTTTAAAAGCATTTGTGTCGATACCTACGATATCAACCTCGTCGTTTAAATTTGCAAAAAAATCCTTTTTATTGTGAGTAAATTTCACATCGTCATCTGAAAAATACCCTCGCCAAAGATTATTAAGCGAACCATTTTGAGTAAAAAAAACCACATTCATAACCATATTTCCTTATATCACATGTAGGTTTGCTCGTAAATTTTTGACTCATTTACGAATACTATCACGTGGCGCTCCTTGCCACTATTTGCCTCAAATTTATAGCTAAAAGTGGATAAGAATTTCTCAACCACTTCTTTGCCTTCTTTTAAAAAGATACTCATCTCAAAACAACCATTTGATATGGCATATCTATATGGCACACTAAGAGATAGTAAATTTAGATCAAAGTCCAAGCTATCGCTACTTTCATCGTAGCCGCTAATAGATATCTTAATGCTCTTTATAAGCTCATCTTTAATCTCTACGCCAGATAAATTTATACAATTTTCTCTTTTTAAATTTATCATCTCATCAAAGCTTTTTTCACAGTCTTTAAAGAGAAATTTAACGACCTCTCTTCCGATTAGATCGCATATTTTGCCATCATTTAAAATGACAAATTCATCAGCCAGCTTTGCTCTTGAAATTTGATATTCGCTAAAATTTCGCTCAAAGATAGCTGATTTTTGCATTATCGCTCCGTTAAAGCGTTCTGTTTTGCTTTTAAGATAGGTTTTAGCAAATAGTCAAGTATCGTCTTTTTACCAGTGATGATATCAGCTGAAACTATCATGCCAACCTTGATCCTAAGTGGCTTTTTTTCTGTTCCAAGATAGTTTTTCTCAGTTTCTATCCTGACCAGATAGTAGCTCTCGCCTGTTTTTTCATTTGTCTCGGTATCGGCACTGATCTGCGTTACTTTGCCTTTTAAGCCGCCATAAATACTAAAATCATACGCCGTAAATTTAACCATCGTATCAAGTCCAGGTCTCAAGAACGCAACGTCAGCTGGCTTAACCTTTACCTCAGCGATGAGTTTATCTTCTAGTGGGACGATCTCAGCGATATTTTCACCAGGCTTGATAACGCCAGAAACTGTATGCACCATCATCTTACTCACGATACCATTTACCGGAGATCTTACATAAGTTCTTTCGACCCTATCACTTAGGCTGATTTGCGACTCGTTTATCCTTGCGATCTCAGCAGAGACTTCGTTTAGCTCTTTTTTTGCATTATTTTTAAACGCCAGCTTTGCCTCTTCTATCTTATTTTTCGCCTCTTTTATGGTTGATTCGACCCTTGGCACAGCAAGCACAGATGCGTCAAGCTCGCCTTTTAGGTCATTTACACGTCTTTGAAGCTGGATATACTCGACCTCACTAACAAGACCTTTTTTAAAGATAGGCTCCATGATCGCTTTTTCTTTTAAAACAAGGTTGTAGCTATTTTGAGTTTGAGAAATTTTATTTCTAAGCTCATTTAGCTCACTTTGGCGTTGATGGATCTGCTCTGTTAGAATTCCTATTTGCTCATTTAAGTGATCAATGTTTGAGTTATGCAAGCTTATCTCGTATCTTACAGCCTTGCTATTATTCGCATCTCTTGTTTCATTGTAGTCAAATTCTTTATCATTAGCTTCAGCATCAAGCCTCATAAATTTAGCCTGAAGTTCATCAAGTCTTAGCTTTGACTCTCCATAGCTACTTGTAAAGTTTTTATTATCAAGTCTGATAAGGATCTGATCCTTTTTAACCTCATCACCCTCTTTTACAAAAATTTGATCTACGATACCACCTTCAAGGTTTTGTATCGCTTGGTTTTTGCCTGATGGGATGATCTTGCCGCTACCTCTTGTTATCTCATCTATCTGCGCCCACGAAGCCCACAAAAGAAGCCAAAATACAGTTATGCTAACTGCATAAAGTATCTTTTTAGAAGTTGATGGAGCCTTTGCCAAAACCGCCTCTGATAGGCTTGACATAAATTTCAAGTCATAAGCATCGTAATTTTTTGCTTGGATATTTGACTTGATGCCATCTATGCTATTTAAAATCTGATCTCCAGCGTTTTCTTGCTCTTTTATGTCGCTTTTTGAAACTGGCTTTTCGTCTGGCTTTAAATTTTCATTTTGTTGATTTTTTATATCTTCTTGCATAATCACTTCCCACTAAGTCTAGCTAAAACTTCGTCTCTTGGACCATCTAGTAAAATTTTGCCATTATCCATCACTATGAGCCTATCAACAAGATCGAGCATCGATGTTCTGTGAGTTACTAAAATCATAGTTTTATTTACGGTATTGACCTTTAAATTTGCTTTTAGCTTACTCTCAACTGTGTTGTCTAGTGAATTTGTAGGCTCGTCAAGTAAGATGATAGGACTATCAAGCAAAAATGCCCTAGCCACAGCTATACTTTGACGCTGACCTCCGCTAATGCCATCGCCTCTTTCAAACACTGGCATATCAAAACCAAGCGGGTGAGCATTGACATATTCGTCGACACCACTTACCTTAGCAGCCTTAATGATCTGCATATCATCGACATACGGAGCTTTTTGAACGATATTTTCTCTAACCGTTCCTTTAAATAGCACAACATCTTGTGGCACGTAGCCGATATTTCTTCTAAGGTCAGCTGGGTCTATCTGATTTATATCGATACCATCGATCAGCACTGAGCCCTCGGTCGGTGCGTAAAGACCTAGGATTATCTTTTGCAATGTTGTCTTACCAGAACCATTTCTACCGATGATGCCTACTTTCTCGCCTGGCTGAATGACAAAATTTATCCTATCAAGTGAGCCTTTTGTGGTATCTGGATAAGTAAAGCTCACGTTTTTAAACTCTATCTTGCCGTCAAAAGAATTTCTTCTAACAAATTTCTTACCCTCAGGTCTTTCAACTGGCATCTGCATGATCTTGCTAAGGCTTTGATAAGCTGTTTTTGTCTGCTCAAAATTTGCAGCTAGCGAAGCTACTTGACCCATAGGAGCGATCGCACGAGAACTAAGCATAACAGCAGCGATCAAACCACCCATTGTAAGGTGCGTATCTTGTATCATATAGACACCAAGAACGATGATGGCGATAGTGTTTAGCTGTACCAAAAATGACGTAACTGTCGTGATCGAAGTGGTGATTATTTTTGATTTGATACTTCTATTTGCTATCTCGCCAGTCGCCTCTTCCCAGTTCCACTGCACATGGCCGCTAGCACCAAGAGTTTTAATGGTCTCTAAGCTGCTAAGGCTCTCTATCAAAATTCCATTTTTCATAGCTGAAGCTTCAAATGTGCTTTTAATCGCGTTTTGAAGCGGATCTTTTATAAAAAATGTGTAGCACAAAATAGCTATCATAATAACGATAGGCACAAGCACAAGGTAGCTTCCTATAAAGTAGGTAACTATCAAGAAGATCAACGCAAATGGCAGATCCACAATGGCAGCAAGCGACGCAGATGAGAAGAAATTTCTAACTGTATCAAATTCTTTCAAGTTGCTAGCAAACGAGCCAACTGACTTTGGCTTATTGCTAAATTTCATATCCATTACACGCTCAAAGAGGATTGAGCTCATAATGATATCGCTCTTTTTGCCTGCGATCTCAAGAAAATATGAACGAACAAATTTCAAAAATAGATCGATACCATAAACAACGCTCACGCCAAGCGCTAGAACCCAAAGTGTTTCAACAGCGTTATTTGGCACAACGCGGTCATAGACGTTCATCGTAAAGAGCGGGCTTGCAAGGACAAATAAGTTTATGATAAAGCTTGCTATCACGACATCAAAGTAAATTTTCTTAGATCGCTTTAAAGTACCCCAAAACCAGTGGTCATTGCCAGCGTCGATAAGCTTTGTCGAGCTTGTATCTTCTGGGACAAATTCACGTTTTAGGTAGTAAGCATAGCCTAGATACTCATCTTTTAGCTTACTTGTCTCTATCGTGCTGGTGCCAGTTGAAAGATCAGGCGTGATGATGTTTGCCATCTTTTTGTCTTCGCTGAAAGATTGCAAGATGCAAGCTTTTTTGCCTCTAAGCATCAAGATGCAAGGCAAAACTAAAGGCGAAATTTGATCAAGGTCTTTTCTGACAAGCGTCGATGCAAAGCCAGCACGTGAAGCTGCACGAGAAAATAAAGACTTCGAGCTCTTTAGTGAAAAAAGCTCGATCTCTTCGCCATCTTTTACAGGCAGACCGATAGTCAAAGCATCGGCACTATATGGGTTATTGTGAAGTTTGGTAAAGATCACCAAACATTGAAGCAGTTCGTCTTTTATCTTATCGCTATGCATCTACTATCCAATATTTTTGATTTCATCTATGTAAATTCCTTGCATATTTTTAATGCCAAGCTCAATTAGCTTACTCTTTTGCTCTTCACTCTCAACACCAATCGCAATCAAAATGATATCTTTTGAGCTCAAAACAACATCTAGTGATTGTTTTGTATTTGCCCCTGATTTATCACTTAAAAAGTCGATTAAGACATTTGACTGGATCTTTACGTAGTCTGGATTAAATTCTTTTAATTTCTCAATGCCTTTTGCATTAAGATCAAAGTGGTCAAATCCAAAACCAAAGCCGAGTTCTTTTAATTTTTTAGTAAGTCTAACTATACTTTCGATACTAATATCGTCTTTGTTTGGAATTTCTATATAGTTTTTGTATTTTGAAATTTGACTTATTTTCTTAAGCGTAGCTTCAAGTTTTGAGAAATTTTCATCCGAACTTAATATCTCTTTTCCTAAATTTATCGCCAAGCTTCCTTGAGGCAAGATATTTTCAGGCAAAATTCTAGCGATCCTATTTAGGATATGAAGATCAAGCATCGCACCTAAATTTAGCTCATTTACCATTGGCATAAAGTATGATGCCATACGCCATTTACCTTCGCTATCAACTAGCCTTAGATAGAGCTCATACTGCTCAAAGCTTGAGTCAAAGCCAACAACTTTTTGAGCTGCAAATTTAAATTTATCCTCTTTTATAGAGTCAAAGATAAGCTCTTTATATTTCTCTTTACCGATGACTAGGGTGTTTTGATTTGCATTAAATTCCTTGCAAGTAAAGCAGCCAGCTAGTCTTGCACTAGCCAAAGTAACGTCAGCTGAAGTAAGTAGTGTCCTCATGTCAGTACTTGGTGAGTACTCAACAATAGCAGCATTGACTGGACATTCGCTATCGTTTATAGAGAAATTTGCATAGAGTTTTTTAAACTCAGCCATGATCTTATCGTTTAGAGCTGAGAAATTTGATGAGTTTTTACCGTATGACATAACGATAAAATCATTGTCATTTAACCTCGCGACGATCGCATTTTGGTCATTTTCGGCCGATTTTTCTTGTAAAATTTGAGCTATTTTTATGATGACACTTTGCCATTTCTCAAAACCAAGAACGCCTTTTAATCCAGCTAGATCTTTAAAGCTAATAAGCGATGCAACACCGCTTGAATACTCTTCACTCGCTAGATACTCGCTAAATTTAGTTTGAAAAAACCTTCTATTATAAGTGCCACTCATAGAGTCTTTATATAAAAGCTCTTGATACTTGCTAAGCGTAGCAGCCTCTCTTTCAAAGATGTCTTGAACCTTACTAACCATAGAGTTCATGGCGAGCACCATCTTTTTAAGGTCAGTTGTGAATGGAATTCTCTTTTGAATGATAAATTTATTATCAAGTATCGCTTCAGCTTGATCTTGAACCTTAACAAGTGGTCTAAATATCGCCTTTAAGGCGAAAAATGCCACGATAAGAGCGATGATGATCATTAAAGCTAGAAAGTTAAAAATATTTTTTGAGTTTGAGTAAAGCTCATTGTAAGCAAGTGCTGTGCTACCTTGAACATAGAGTGTGCCAAATTTTGCCCAACCAGTCATGATCTCACTTGTTGCAACAGGAGCTTCAAATTTAGCGATCTTATAAAACCACTCAGGGATATCTTTAACAATAGTTTGTTGAGAATTTTCTATAAGCACCTTACCATCGACATCTTCAAGTTTAATGAGCTTGTATCTGCCGCTATCAAACATAGAATTTATCATCGTTTGTGCCAAAGACATATCCTCAGGATCAACAATCGGCTTTAAAGCAAGTCCAAGTGAGTTTGCTGTGTGTCTTGCGTTTTCACCGAGCTGGTCGTTGATGTATCCATTTAGGCTCTTAAAATTTAAGTAGCCAACAGCCATAAAAATCACGATGCCAAAAGCTATCACGGCGATCATAATCTGTTTAAATAGCGTCATAAATCCTCTTTTCCTATCCTATCTATTAGTTCCATCCACTTAGGATTTTGTTTTTTATTTCCACCTGGTATTGCCTGACCAAGACCTTCTTGTTTTGCTAAGTATAGCGAATCACCGTTGAAACTATAAACTGGCACAAGGTCTGTTCTTTGAGTTGCGATTTTTATTTTACCATTTATGTTGTCTAAAATTAATGGAATAGACTTTGGTGTATCATAATATGCCAAAACCATATGTGCTTGGTTGTATCTTAAGGCTTTAACGTATGTGAAGTATAATTTTTGAGTAGGAATTCCAAGTTGCTTTAGGGTGAAATATTTTGCGATAACGTAATCTTCGCAGTCACCAGCGCCTTTTCCTACAAATTCCATTCTGGTAGCCCAGTAATCTTTTTTGTGCCAAAGTTGCATATCATCAACCCACCTAAAAGAGTTAAAAAAATCATTTACTTTTATTAATTTCTCTTGTTCGGTTGTATCTTGCAATGAAGTCATTAAAGAATTTAATGCCGATGCCCTTCTTCTTGCATCTTCTCCATAAATTTTAGCCACCTTTGCTATCGTTGTTTGTTTTATAAAATCACCGACAGCATTTAATGCTAATAACGAAAAAAGGACGCTTAAAGTAAGCGTCCAAAATTTTGCTTTGACCCTCATGGTCATCACTTTTTAAATTTTTATCTTAAGTCGTTTTGAATACTGCAAGCGCCTTGAATATATCTCTTAGCAAAGCCTGGCTCAAAACTATCTGAAACCATACCCATATTATCTAGCAATCTATATTTTGCATAAGATAGCGCAGTCTCAGTTGTAGCGATCTCTTTTAAAGCTGTGTTGTACTCGTTTTCTGCATCAAGTAGGTTGATAAGGTCACGGCGGCCGATTCTAAACTCATCTTGGTATGCATCAAGAGTAGCTTTTGAATATTCAACGTGTTGATTTAGATATCCCATTTTTTCTTGGTTAAGAACATAGTTTTGCCATGAAAATTCCAAAGACTCTTTAAGCTCTCTTACAAGGTTGTCCATAGTTTGTTGCTCTTGTTGAACAGCAAGTTGGCTCTTCTCTTTATCTAGCTTATCATTACCTTTGTTGTAAAGGTTATAGTTTAGTCTTAAAAGAGCGTCAAATGTTTGCTCTTCATAATCATCATATAAAACATTTGAGTGATCATAAGCACCTGATACAACAAG
>CAUSWS010000060.1:0-7631 GCA_963535265.1 uncultured Campylobacter sp.
GTCATCAAAAATGCCTGCTCAGGTTTTAGCACCTGCTTCTTTTGAGGCTCATAGTCCATCGACGCGCCAAAGCTATTTTCTATATGCTTAATGAGCGTAGGCTCGACCACTTCGCCATCGTTTGGAAACATCGAGTAAAATTTCGCAAAGTCAAGTGGCGAAATCCCAAAGCTACCAAGTGCGATTGATAAATTTTCAGGGATGTCGTTAAAGCCCATATCCGTAAGCTGTTTGCGAACCGAGCTAAGACCAAGATCGTTTAGTAAATTTATGGTTGCGAGGTTGCGAGACTGGGTTAAGGCTGATTTTATCGTGATGTAGCCTTGAAAACCACCACTATAGTTTTTTGGTGTCCACTCTTTGCCATTACCCATGTCAAACGTCCTAGCGATGTCAGCTACCTGAGAGACGACAGAGTAGCCGCTATCAAGGGCTATTTGATAGATAAATGGCTTAATGCTAGATCCTGGCTGACGCTTGCTCTGGGTGGCGCGGTTGTAGCTACTTTTTGCGTAGTCGATGCCGCCAATTAGAGCTAAAATTTGTCCGCTTTGTGGATGAGTGACGACGATAGCGCCATTTAGCATCTCTGGATTTGCCTTTTTATCTCTTTTTAAAATTTCATTGTAGCCATAGACTAGAGCGTCTTGAGCGATCTTTTGCACGTTTAGATCGACTGTGCTTTGTATCTTGTAACCGCCAGTTTTTATATCGTCAAATTTCTTTGAAGCCTCTTTTATGATCTCATCGACCACGTAAGGAGCTTTATTGCGTGTGAGCGTATCGTCAAAGACTGCTGGCTCTTCAAGCACGCCCTTGCGGTACTCGTCCTCGTTTATCCAGCCGATGCTATACATCCTCTCAAGAACCCTGTTTGCGCGGCTAAGCGAGAGGTCAAGGTGCTTTGTAGGATCATAAGTACTTGGCGCTTTTGGCATGCCAACTAGCATCGCTATCTCTTTTATGCTTAGCTCATTTAGCTCTTTTCTAAAGTAGCCCTCCGCGGCCGTTTTGATACCGTAGTAGCCGTGCCCGAAATATACGTGATTTAGGTATCTTTCGATGATGTCCTCTTTGCTAAGCTCGCTTTCAAGCTTCATAGCAAGCACGACCTCTTTTATCTTTCTTGTAAATTTCTTCTCGCGGCTTAGGGCTAGGTTTTTTATGAGCTGCTGAGTTAGAGTAGATGCGCCTTCTACTAGCTTTCTAGCTTTGATGTCTTTTATAGCCGCTCTTGCCATGGCTTCTACGTTGATACCGCCGTGCTCAAAGTAGCTCGTATCCTCGATAGCCACGAGCGCTTCGATGACACGTGGCGGGATGTCGTTATACTTTACGTAAATTCTGTTTTCTTCAAAGATATTTGCGATAAGCTCGTTGTTTCTATCAAAAATTTGTGTCGCAAGCTTTGGCTTGTAGTCGATGATGGTATAAGCGTCAAATCTCACCTGCGAATAAAAGTATAAAAACGCTCCGCCAAGTGCGATGGCAACTACAAAGATAAATGCCAAGATATATTTCATAAAAATGCCTTTAATATTTTTAAATTTAGCCCCATTGCCGTGCTTGTCTCGCCGTGCTGGGAGATGATGTATTTTTTATTAAAATTTTCTATCGTCATGGCTCCAGCTTTGCCTTGCCACTCGCCACTTTCTAGGTAGCTTTTTAGGTCTTGCTCGCTAAATTTAGCAAATTTATATGTAGTCTTGCTTACATTTATAAGCTCAAATTCGCCTAAAAATATCATCGCCGTATAGACGCTACACTCATTGCCACTTTGTAAATTTAGCATAGCAAGTGCCTCGTTTGTATCCTTTGCTTTACCTAAAATTTTATCCTCACACGCCACACAGCTATCTGCAAAGAGTAAATTTAAAAGTTTGCCATTTGCCTTTAAAAACTGCTCTTTTTTGGCTTTTACGACGTTTTGGACGTAAATTTCTGGTTTTAGCTCTTTTGCTATCATGCTCTCATCAAAACTGCAAGAAATTTGTTTAAATTCTATCCCTGCATTTTTTAGTAAATTTGCCCTTGTTGGCGAGCTAGAAGCAAGTGTGATCATAAAAAGCCCATATAGCTCACGCCAAGATAGACAGCCGCAAGCGAGGCTAGTAAATTTAGCGGCGTGAAGTAGTAGATGATGACGATTAGGCTCTCGTTTAGCTCGATCATCTCGTGTGATCTTAGAGTTTTTAAAGCCTTTTTGTATCTATAAAAGATGTAGCTTAAATTCAATAGTAAAAATAGCTCTATCGCCCATTTGGTCGCTATTATCGCACTTGCCATCGGATTTTGTATTTTGCCATCATCAAAGTAAAAGATTATTATCAGGCTAGTTAGCGCGATGCCAAGAACTAGCGCAAAGATGGCCAGTCCAAAGCGCCTTATGATGTGAAGCAAGATGTGATAGCGCTCTTTATCTTCAAATTTATTTTTTATAAAATAGCTTCCAGCAAGCACCAAACCAGCTTGTAGCCCTATAAAAAGAGCTACGAAGCTAATGTGCAAGAAGATGATTAGTTGATCAAATTTAAAAAAAGCGATCTCTTGATGAATCATTTTTCTAAAGCTTGCCTTGCATACTCAAGTGAGCTTTTTATGGCGTCTTCGATAGCTAGAGCATTTTTGCCACCAGCTGTTGCAAAGTCGTCTTTGCCGCCGCCATTACCGCCTAGAATTTGCGCTGCAAATTTAACCCAAGCACCAGCTTTTAATGGAGCATTTTTCACGCCAGCTGCAAGAGAAATTTTACCCTCTTCATCTGTTTGGATCAGCAAAATAGCAGCCTTTTCATGCCCATTTTTAAACTCATCTATCAAAGTTTTTATGTCGCCACCATCGATGTGTGCCACACAAAGTTTAGTTTCATTTACATTTGTAAAGGCTAACTCCCCAGAGCTTTTAGCGTTTTTTAGCTTATCTTTTAAGCCTTTTATCTCGCCTTTTAGTTTCTTAACAGCATTTAGTGGCTCTGTGCTTTTTAGCTCATCTTTTAGCTCTTCAAGCTCAGCTCTAAACGACATTGCTAGATTTAGCGCAGCCCTTGAACAAACAGCCTCTATACGCCTAACACCAGCACTTACGCCGCTCTCTTTTGTGATGAAAAACGATCCGATCTCATCTATATTTTTTACGTGTGTGCCGCCGCAAAGCTCTTTACTGACATCGCCAAAGCTCACAACTCTTACTTTGTCGGCATATTTTTCGTTAAATAGTGCAATCGCTCCGCTTTTTTTAGCCTCTTCAAGCTCCATAACCTGTGTTTTTGCATTTGCGCCGTTTAAGATCCACTCATTTACAAGGTTTTCGACCTTTGAAATTTCTTCGCTAGTAAGCGCCTTTGGATGAGAGAAGTCAAATCTTAGCCTATCTGCCTCGACATTTGAGCCAGCTTGAGCGATGTGTGTGCCAAGCACGCTTCTAAGGGCTGCATGAAGCAAGTGTGTAGCGCTGTGATGTCGCGCAGTCTGGGCTCTATCGCTAGAAACTTCAAGCTCAACTTCGTCGCCAACTTTTATTGCCACGCTAGTTTTTACTAAAGATAAATTTAGCCCGTGGAATTTCTCAGTATCAAGTACATCTGCTTTGCCTACTATCTTACCGCTGTCGCCGCATTGACCGCCACTTTGAGCGTAAAATGGAGTGACGTCAAACATCACCCAGCCCTCTTTGTCAGCGTCTAAGCTATCAACGTTTTTAAATTCTTCATCAAGCAAGGCTAAAATTTTACTTTTACTCTTAAGCTCTTCGTAGCCTACAAATTTATTCTCGCCAAATTTCTCAAGTAACTCTTTAAAATCGCCCTTCGCGCTCTTGTCACCACTGCCTTTCCAAGCAGCTTTTGCGCGTGCTTTTTGCTCGCTCATAAGCTCATCAAACCTTGCCTCATCGACCTTTAAGCCCTTTTCTCTAAGCATATCAGCTGTTAGATCAAGCGGGAAGCCAAATGTGTCATAGAGCTTAAACGCAGCCTCTCCGCTAAAAATTTCTTTTGTATTTTTAAGCTCGCTCTCAAATAGTTCTAAACCACTAGCGATTGTCGCTAAAAATCTCTCTTCTTCAAGCTTGATCTGCTCTTTTACAGCCGCTTTTTTATCGTTTAGATAGGTGTAGTGCCCGCCCATAAGCTCGCAAACTTTATCGACAAGCTTATACATAAATGGCTCTTTTATGCCTAGTAAATATCCATGGCGGATCGCACGGCGTAAGATGCGGCGAAGCACGTAGCCACGGCCTTCTTTATCAAATGTCGTGCCTTGAGCTAGCAAAAATGTGACCGAGCGGATGTGATCACTTATGACGCGGTAGCTAGCGCCACTTTCATAGACGTATGGCTTGCCGCAAAGCTTTGCTACTTCGCTAATTAGCGGCATAAAAAGTGTGCTGTCGTAGTTGCTAAATTTACCTTGCAAGATAGCAGTAACGCGCTCAAGTCCCATACCTGTATCGATGCTTGGCTTTGGTAGTGGGCTTAGTTTGCCATCAGCGCTTCTTTCATACTGCATGAAAACAAGGTTCCAGATCTCTAAAAATCTATCTCCATCGCCGCCCATGTAATCTTCAGGTGTGTTAAAGTGTTCAGCCCCTTGATCGTAAAAAATTTCACTGCAAGGGCCGCATGGTCCAGTATCGCCCATTTGCCAGAAGTTATCATGGTCGCCAAAGCGGTAAATTCTCTCTTTTGCGATGTGAGTGCTCCAAATTTCAAACGCTTCATCGTCGCTTTCATGAACGGTTACATAAAGCTTATCTTTTGGTAGTTTTAGCACCTCTGTGACAAATTCCCAAGCGTAAGAGATCGCCTCTTTTTTGAAGTATTCGCCAAAGCTAAAGTTGCCAAGCATCTCAAAAAATGTGTGGTGACGCGCTGTGTAGCCGACGTTATCAAGATCGTTGTGCTTACCGCCAGCTCTTATGCAGGTCTGACAGCTAGTGCGGATAGGTGGTGTTGGGCGTGGCACTTCGCCTGTGAAAATACTCTTAAATGGCACCATGCCAGCGTTTGTGAAAAGTAGTGTTGCATCGTTTGGCACGAGTGGTGCAGAAGCTACGACTTCGTGACCTTTTGATTTAAAAAAATCAAGATATGCCTTTCTTATATCTAAATTTTGCATTTTTATCCTCGTTAGTTTTAAAATTTTGCTTGATTTTAGCCAAAATTCGTTTGCGAAATTCTAAAAAGAGAAAAAATAGTGATATTTTGAAAACTATTTCTTGTTTTATCTATTTAAAAGCGATTTGTAAATAAAATAATTAAAAATTTCTAAAGTTTTAAAGGGTGAATGTGAAGCTAAAAATCGGCATTATCGGCTATTGCAGCACAGGTAAAAAACATTATTTAGAGCTTAGACGCTCAAACGAGTTTGAAATTTGTGGCATTTTTGACAAAGACAATGTTGATGAGTTTTGCAGAGCTGATTTTTATACTGATTTTAAAGAATTTATAGAGGTTGCCCAGCCTCAAGCAGTCGTGCTTTGCTCGCCAAGAGAGGAGATGGTTGAGGCATTTTGCCAGTGCGCAAAATATTGTCAAAACATCCTCATCTCACGTCCAGTTTTTAAAAGTATCGCAGATCTTAAAGAGATAAAATATGCCGCCAAAACAAACAAAACTAGGGTTTGCACGGGAATTTCTGAGCGCTTTAATCCAACTATCTCGTCGCTAAAAAAGGCACTTTTAAAAGAAGAGGAAATTTATAGCATTTCAATCGCTCATTTTAAGCCACTTTGCGATGGAAACATCATAAATGAGCTCTCAGTTTCAGACATTGACCTAGCAAAAAATATCATAAATTCAGAAGTCAGCGACTTTTACTACACTCAAACAAACAAGACAAATGCCAAAAGTGCCGACAACGTGGCGATCAGTTTTAAGAGTAAAAATCAAATTCTAGTGCATATCACTGACTCATTTTGTGGCTCACTAGAGCGCTTTAAGATAGAGGTAAATGCGAAAAATGGCGTCTATTTTGGCGATCTCATCGATCATAAGCTTCATCAAGTGAGCGAAAATGGACAGATGAATTTAAAGATAGATACAAATAATAGCGAACTAAAAGCGCAATACGAAGCCTTTTACGATCTTTGCCAAAGTGGCGAAAGTAGCGAGCTTTCAAATATTGATGATGCGATAAAGATAAGAGAGCTATTTTGATGAAAAAAGCTCTTTTGCTTTTAAATATGGGCGGTGCAAACAGCCTTGATGATGTCGAAATTTTCTTAACAAATATGTTTAATGACCCGTATATTTTGGGTATAAAAAATAAATTTTTAAGAAAATTTATAGCTTTCATGATCACAAAAGGTAGGCTAAAAACTGCAAAACACAACTACGAGCAAATAGGCGGAAAGTCACCACTTTGCGAGCTTACTGCTAAGCTTTGTGAGAAAATTTCAAGCTTGCAAAATGAATTTGAAGCGGTTGATTTTGCGATGAACTACACTTCGCCATTTGTAAAAGATGTGCTTAAAAAGTATGAAAAATTTGATGAGATAGTGCTTTTGCCACTCTATCCTCATCACTCACAAACTACGATAACTTCGAGCTTAGCTGATTTTAAAAAGGCAAAAGAGGAGCTTAATTTTAAAGCTAAAATTTCATTTTGCGAGCCATTTTATGATGATGACGCTTATAATAAGATCATTGTCTCTCACATCCGTGAAGCGATAAAAGATATCGATATAAGCGATATTAGCCTCATCTTTTCAGCCCACTCTTTGCCTCGCAAGATCATAGAAAAGGGCGATATCTACGAAAAACACATAAACGAACATGTGCAAATTTTAGGCAAAATGCTAAAAGAGCAGGGGCTAAATTTTAAAGATGTGAGCCTTGCTTATCAGTCACGTCTTGGCCCAGTTAAATGGCTAGAGCCATCACTAAACGAGGCTTTGGCAAAGTGTGAAAATAAAAAAGCGCTTGTCTATCCGCTATCTTTTTGTATAGACAACTCTGAGACCATTTTTGAGCTAGTTATCGAGTATGCCAAGCTTGCTAAAGAGCTAAATTTTTGCTTTTACAAAGTCGTTCAGTGTCCAAATTTTAGTGATGAATTTGCTAGTTTTATCCTAGAAAAGTCAAAAAACGCTAGAGAATTTAGCCTTTAGGAATAAATCTTGCTTATAAAAAGCATCTCAAATTTAAAAGGAGATGCATGAAGGTTCAAAATAACGATATTATCGATTATTTGTTGCAGTCAGGCTCAAGCAAAGCTAAAGATAAAAAAAATAGTTTTGATGAAATTTTAAGTCTAACGCTCGATAAGATCACAAGTGAGGCAAAGGTTTCAGACAAGCTTGAGCAGTTTAAGAAAAGGCTTACAGAAATTGGCGCTGCTGGCTTTATAAATGAGCTAAATTCAAACAAGATAGAAGAGAAAATAGCTCAAAAAAAAGAGGAGCTAACTGAGCTTTTAAGCATAAATGATCCGACCAAAACGCAGGATCAAAAAAATGAGTTACTTAAAATAATGGATAAAATTTTAAGTGACTACCGCAAAGAGCTAAACATGGCACTTACGAGCCAAACACTGCTTGAGAAGCAAAATAGCCTTGGCAAAAATACAAATAATTCTGTAAATTTAAGCTCTGTCTTAAATGAACTTGGACTTGCATAAATTCTGGATTTAGGC
>CAUSWS010000061.1:0-7551 GCA_963535265.1 uncultured Campylobacter sp.
TTGGGTTCATATAGTATTTTACGTTGCCATAAAAGACTGTGCCGATCTTGCCGCTATTTGGTGATTTAAATGTATCAACGCCTGTTGTGTTAGTTTTCGTAACCTCTCTGCCAGCGTGAATTTCGTCATTCATAGTAACCACAACGCCCTTGCCTACGCTATCTTTGCTGATAGCTACATTTACAGCGTTGAATAAATTTAGTGGGCCATCTGCGCTTAGTGAGCCGCTATTTCTCATCGCACCTACAAGCACAACTGGCTTGTCGCTTTTAACGACTAAATTTAGAAAGTAAGCTGTCTCCTCCATAGTGTCTGTGCCGTGAGTAACGACGATACCATCGGCTTTGCCGCTGTTTAGAAGTTCATTTATTCTATTTGCAAGCTTAAGCCAAACTTCGTTGTTCATATCTTGTGAGCCGATATTTGAAATTTGCTCGCCTTTTATGGTAGCGATCTTGTTGATATCTGGCACGGCTGCTATTAGTTTATCGACCGTAACAGTTCCAGAAGTATAGCTTGAATCAAGCGAACCTGAGCCGCTTCCTGCTATCGTTCCACCAGTAGCTAGGATGTAGATGGTTGGCTTAGCAACCGCTAAAGTAGTACCTAAAATCATGAGTAACACCGCCTTAAAGATTAAACGCATTTTAGCTCCTTTGCATTAAAATTTGCTAGAGCATTATAACGTCATATATTTAAAAAATTTATTAATTTTTAAAATTTATATTTATTTAAAAAATTCTTATCAAAAGCATATAAATTCCGGTTGAAATGACTATGCTAAGAAGGGCATTTTTGAATTTCAAATGCACCAAAATAGCCGTAAAAACCGCCACTATCTCGCTTAAGCCGTATGGAAATTCGCTAAATTTCGTATCTTTTAGCCCGTAGCAGACCAAAACGACCATTATCATCATACCCATGTGCTTCTCAATGGCGTCTAAATAAGGGTTTGGCTTATAGTTTCTTAACGCATAAAACGGCGTCGCTCTCGTTATAAAAGTAGCCAAGGCGCTTAAAAGCACCGCCACAAAAAGCACCATCTCGCTTGAGCTTACACTTATCAAATTTTATCCTTAAACAAAAGCAAAAATACAAAACAAAGCGCCATCGAGCCAACAAGCACAAATTTAGCTGGAAAGAGGCTCACTCCAAGCACGCCAAAAAAGACCGCCGCAAAGAGCACGCGGTAGTTTTTATCATTTTTAAACATCTCGATGACTACCACTATAAAAAGCGAGGTCAAACTAAACTCAAGTCCCCTTGTATCGGCCTTTATAAAATCGCCAAGTATCGCACCAAGCAGCGTTCCAGCCGCCCAGTATGACCAAGAAAGCACATTTAGCCAGGTAAAGACAAAACTTCGATCACTAGCCTCTTTTAGCCCCAAATTTTTAAATATCGCAAAGGTCTCATCTGTTAGCAAAGCGATGTTTAAAAGCCTAAATTTGATCCCGCTATACTCTTTTAAAAGTGAAATTCCATAAAAAGTGTGACGCAAATTTACAAGATAGCTCACGATAAATACCTCAACGTAGCTCGTGCCAACGCTAAAGAGTGAGAGCATCATAAATTGCGCTGCTCCGCCGTATCCAAGCATGCTAAGCGCCATGGCGATAAATGCACTCACTCCCATGCTTTTTGCCAGCACGCCAAAGGCAACTCCAAGCGGAAAATAGCCCATAAAGATAGGAATAGATAGTTTAAAAACGTAGTTAAATGTCAAATTTTACCTTCATAAAAAGCCAAAATATTAGCAAAAATTTAAAAATTTAAATTTAAAGAGGCGTTTTTGCTTTTATAAATTTAACTGCTTACTCGCATTTTAAAACTAAATTTTATAAAATAACAACAAAATTTATAAAGAAAATTTCTATGAAAAAGATAGTTTTACTAATATTTTTAACACTAAATTTAATAGCCTTAACAACAAATCCAAAGATCAAAATCTCTCAAGCAAATAGCTGCAATATCGAGGATAATTGCATTGATTTTAGCCGCAGATACAGCGATGATGAGTACAAAAGGCTATTTGGAATTTACAAAAGTGAGTGCGAGGTTAAAAATTTAGACGCATGCATCTATCTGGCTGAGTTTTACAAAAGCGGACTTGGCGTAAAAAAAGACGCGACAAAATCACTAGAAATTCTTAACAAAGCTTGCAATGAGAGCAATAAATTTGCCTGCCACAACCTTGGTGTTGAGTATCAAGAGATGAAAGATCACAAAAAGGCTTTAGATGCTTTTAAAAAGGGTTGCGATCTCACGCTTGTTCAAAGCTGTTTTAACATCGCAGTTTTATATAATAACGGCGGCGGCGTAAAAAGAGACTACAAAAAGGCTGCTAAAATTTACAAAGAAGTTTGCGAGCAAAATTTCTATGAAGGGTGCTACAACCTAGCCGTTTTATACCACAATACCCCTGGCGTAAAGCACAACTACAAAGAAGCGGTAAAGCTTTACAAAAAGGCTTGTGATAGCGACTTTAGCATCTCTTGCTACAACCTAGCGAGCTTATATCAAGAGCAAAAAGAGTATGAAAAGGCTAACAAGCTCTATTTTAAAGCTTGCAAGCTTGACTTTGCCGATGCTTGTAATAACCTAGCCAGCCTTTACGACGACGCACTTGGCGTAGAAAAAGACGATGAAGTGGCGTTTAGATACTACAACAAAGCATGCAGGCTAGATAGCGCAAGTGGGTGCAAACATCTTGCATATTTTTATTACCATGGCATAGGCACAAAAAAGGATAAAAAGCTGGCAAAAAAAGAGCTTAAAAAAGCTTGCAAACTAGGCCTTAAAGAGGCTTGCGAGATAGTTAGAGATTTTCACTAAAGAGCGTTTATGAAAAATTTGATTTTGTTTTTATCCCTCATTATGCTTTTAAATGCAGAAAATTTAGACGAGATATGCCAAAGCAAGGGCGATATAAGAGCAAATTTAACGAGCTGTTACAAGGCTGCTGTAAAAATTTATAACTCATCAAGCGATGATAAAGATTTTAAAAAGCTACAAAAGATATTTTTACTAGCTTGCGAAAATGATATAAAAGAGGGTTGCTACAGCGCTGCGCTCATCTATCTAAATAGCTACAATGACGTTAGTAGCGAGCTTAATCAAACTATCATACTAAATAGATACGCAAGATTTCTTAACTACGCGCTTTTAAATAACGGTAAAAAAGAGGACAAAATGAGAGCCAAAAGCTACTTTCAAAGATCATGCGAGCTAGGCTTTAAAAAGGGCTGCGATATGAAAAATTTACTAAATTCTCTTGGATATTAAATTTCACATCCTAAACGATAATGAGAATATATTTACTATAAATTTAGACCTTTTTATCTAAACTTATTTAAATTTTTAAAAAGGCTGGCAATGAAAAAGACCTTATTGTTTTTAACCTCTGCGGTGCTTTTGTGGGGCGCAAATTTAGAACATAAAGAGCTTGAGACAAAGTGCGAAAAGGCTGATACCGCAAGCTGCTATGAGCTTGGAGCTATCTATCAAGAGAGCAAAGCCTACCAAAAAGCGGGCGAGTTTTACAAAAAAGCTTGCGAGCTAAAAAATGCAAGTGCTTGCAGTAGCGTGGGTGTGCTCTACGACATGGACTACATAAAAGATGTAAATAACAAAAATGCTGCCAAATTTTACCAAAAGGGCTGCGAGCTAAACGACGGCTTTGGCTGCGCAAGGCTCGGCTTTGTCTATACGTTAGATAAAAACTATCAAAAGTCAAAAGAGCTCTTTTTAAGAGCTTGCGAGCTAAAAGATGGCGACGGATACTACGGTCTTGCGCTTTTATACTATGACGGAAATGGCGTAAAGCAAGACACCAAAAAGGCAAAAGAGCTCTTTGAAAAGAGCTGCGACCTAGACGCACCAGCAGGCTGCAATAGCCTTGGCATGATGCTTCATAGCGGAAAATATGTAGAAAAAGATCAAAAAAGAGCTAGCAAACTCTTCATAAAAGCTTGCGAAATGAGCTTTGGAGATGGTTGTCACATCCTTGGGGTTATTTACTACGAAGCAGAAGGCGCTAAGACTAATAAAAATTTAGCCAAAAAGTCTTTTGGCAAGTCCTGCGAGCTAGGCAACGACAAAGAGTGCCAAATTTACAATGCTCTATAAATTTAATGCACCTGACTTTTTGGACCCTTGCCCTTTGGGGTCCTGTCCGAAAAGTAAAAAACATCAAGCGTAAAAGCAACGAGTATAAGTCCAACAATAGCCAAAGTCGCGTCCATATCACCTACCTTTTAAGTCCATTTACTATCTCTAACATCGAATCACTCGTAGTTATCGCCTTTGAGTTCGCCTCGTATGCACGCTGACCTGTGATAAGATCGGTCATCTCTTCAACAAGTTGCACGTTACTCATCTCGACAAAGCCTTGTCTAATGGTGCCAAGTCCGTCAAGGCCAGCCACACCTACCACCACGTCGCCACTAGCGCTTGTTTGGAGGTAATTATTATCGCCCATCGAGTGAAGGCCGGCTGGGTTTATGAAATTTGCTAGCTCGATCTGTCCTATCTGAGCCATATCGGTTTCGCCAGCTTGAAGCACTGAGACGGTGCCGTCAGTGCCTATTGAAATTTGCGTCGCATTTGCAGGGACTGTGATCTGAGGGATGAGCTGATATCCGTCGCTATTTACGATCGTGCCGTTTGCGTCAAGCTTAAAAGCGCCATTTCTAGTGTAGGCTGTCGTGCCATCAGGGAGCTGAATTTGAAAAAAACCGTTACCAGCTATGACCATATCTAGATTGTTGCTAGTCTCTTTAAAATAGCCCTGAGAGAAAATTTTATTTATCGCAGTTGGACGCACGCCAAGACCTACTTCGATGCCTGTTGGGCTTGTAGTAGTCTGGCTTGTCGCCGTGCCTGCGTACTCCATGACTTGATACATAAGATCGGCAAATTCAGCCCTATTTTTCTTATATCCATAGGTATTTACGTTTGCGATGTTGTGTGAGGTTACGTCTATCTGCGTCTGCTCGGCGATCATGCCAGTGGCCGCAGTGTAAAGTGATCTCATCATAGTTTTATCCTTTTATTAAGCTTTTAGGGCTAGTTTTTGAACAGCATCTTGGTTAAGGTCAGTCATGTGGCTTGTCATAACCTTTTGATACATATCAACTAAGCGCTGGGTTTCTATTAGACCCACCATTTCTAAGACTGGATTTACATTTGACATTTGAGCATAGCCTTGCATCACGCTATCAGCCTCGTCAAGCTCGGTTATGTCGTCAAAATTTCTCGTTTCAAAGAGGTTGTCACCGACTTTTTTAAGGTCTCTTATCTCTCTTGGCTGAGCAATGTAAAATTTAGAAAATTGATTGTTATTTGAGTATAAATTTCCATTTTTATCAACCGTCAAAACCTCGCCTTGTGGCACTTGGATGCCTCTTTGACTAGGATTTTGCGCCTCATAGCCACTTGGCAACACTTTGTAACCCTCTTTTGTGACGATGTAGCCGTCGCCATCAAGGCTAAAAGAGCCATTTTTGCTTAGTTTTACGCCATTTGGAGTATCGACTAAGAAAAAAGCATCGTCTCTTTTTATCGCAAAGTCAAGCGTGTTTGAGCTATATTTAAAGCCACCAGCGCTAAAGTCGGTGTACTCTTCACTCACTTGTGGCACACGATCAAGCGTTCTATTTAGAAATTTAGCTCCATCTTTTGTGTGATTTTTTATCGGAAGCTCATCTTGCGTCTCTTTAAAAATTCTCGCAAAGTCGCCGATAACTACGTCATTTCGCTTGTAGCCGATCGTATTTACATTTGCAAGGTTGTTTGAGATGACATTTAGTCTGTTAAACTGCGTTACCATGCCAGCAGTGGCTTGATAATAACCATTTTGCATAAATTTTCCTAATCAAAATTTGATTTTATACGACTACTAAGCAATCATCGTTCCAACTTTCTTTTTATAGACATTTAAAAAAATTTGGGTATAATCCACTTTCTTTTAACCAACACTTAAATCACAATGATACGATTTGAAAGGAAATTTATGAGCGCCGCAAAAGACTCTTTTTCTCAGATAGAAGAGCTTTTTGTTGAAAATGCAAAAGGCTTTTTGACATACGAAAAATTAGTAAAATTATTAGACAAAGCTCCGACGGCTACGGTAGTAAAAAAGATAGAACAACTAGCAAAAACAAACAAAGTCCAGCTCATCACATCTGCTGAAGCTGCAAAGCTTAGAAATTTAGCCGATGCTAAAAAACGTCAAGAAAATGCTCAAAAAAGTGACCAAGATATCGACGAGGACCTCGATCTTTCAGGCGAGAGCGACCTTTTAGAGTGGTCAAGATCAGATAGTCCAGTAAGGATGTATCTAAGAGAGATGGGTCAGATTGCACTTCTTACAAAAGAAGAAGAGGTGGAGATCAGCAAGAGGATCGAGCTTGGCGAGGATATCATCATCGATGCATTTTGCTCGGTGCCATTTTTGATCGATTTCATACTTGATTACAAAGAGCCACTTATCAATAGAGAACGCCGCGTAAAAGAGCTTTTTAAAAGCTTTGAAGACGAGAGCGAAAATGAAAATGAAGATGGCGAAGATGATATAGACGAAGAGGATGAGGAGAACGAAGAGAGCGAAGCTCCTAAAAAATCAGCCAAAAACGACAAACGCGCAGAAAAAGTTATAGAGAGCTTTAAGGCCCTTGAAAAGGCTAAAAAAGAGTGGCTAAAGACCGCAAATAAGCAAGATAAGGTAGAAAGCGACGACACAGCTTCGAAGATGACGCTTGCGTTTAAAAAGAAAATTTTAAAAGAGAAGCTGATGGACCTTGGCCCAACAAGTAAGCTAATCAGCGAGATCGTAAAATCAATGGAGACAGCACTAAAAAGCGACGATGAATTTGACAGAGAGCTAAAACGCTTGGAGTATCGCTTGCCGATGTTTAGTGACGAGCTAAAGAAAAATCACAAAAGCATCTTAAAAGATATCATCAAGCTTAGCAAAGAAGAGATCGCTGCGCGCGTGCCAGAGGCTACGATGGTCTCAACCTATGTCGAGATCAAAAAGCTTTTTACGACAAAAGAGGCAAGCAAGCAAGGCTTTGACCTTGAGCCAGCAAGACTAAAAGAGATTTTAGAGCAGATCAAACGCGGAAAGAAAATTTCAGACGAAGCAAAAGCTAGAATGGCTAAGTCAAACCTCCGTCTAGTCGTAAGTATCGCAAAACGCTATACAAACAGGGGCTTGCCGTTTCTTGATCTCATCCAAGAGGGCAACATCGGCCTTATGAAGGCGGTTGATAAATTTGAATATAGAAAAGGCTATAAATTTTCAACCTACGCCACATGGTGGATCCGCCAGGCTATCTCGCGTGCGATCGCCGATCAGGCAAGGACGATTAGGATACCTATCCATATGATAGAGACGATAAACCGTATCAACAAAATCAACCGCAAATACCTCCAAGAAGAGGGAAAAGAGCCTGACGTAAGCGTCATCGCAAAAGAGGTCGGACTAAGCGTTGATAAGGTAAAACAGGTGATCAAGATCACAAAAGAGCCTATCAGCCTTGAAGCTCC
>CAUSWS010000062.1:0-7540 GCA_963535265.1 uncultured Campylobacter sp.
TTAAAGGTGGTTTCTCGTTTCGTGAGCTGGAATTATATATGAGGGATGCTTAAAGATAGTTGAAATAATTGCAAAATATTTTATAAAATCAAAATTTTTTTAGACATAAATTTGGAGAGTTCTGCTCTCCATCTTATAAAGATTAATTATATGTGATATAACTTTTTCACGATATGTGTCAGCAAACTGCAATAACCTCAATTTCTACAAGTGCATCTTTTGGCAAAGTCTTCACAGCTACCGTGCTTCTGGCTGGATATGGCTCTTTGAAAAATTTAGCATATGTGACATTTACTTTAGCAAAATCTGCCATATCTGCTAAAAAGATCGTAGTCTTTACGACATTATCAAAACTAAGTCCAGCCTCAGCCAAAATGTTTTGTAAATTTGTAAGTGACTGCTCGGCCTGAGCCTCTACGCTACTACCTGCAAACTCACCTGCTGGTGTAACGCCAAGCTGACCTGAGATAAATAAAAATCCATTCGCACTAATCGCCTGAGAGTATGGTCCGATCGCTTGTGGGGCGTTTTTTGTTGAAATTTGTTTTTTCATATCTTCTCCTTTGAAATTTGGCAAAATCCTACTATAAATTTCTAAATTTTTAGGCACCAAAGGCTATAATGAGCAAAATTTCAAAAGGACAAAGATGCAAATAACCCTTGCACCAAACGAATTTTTAGATGACTACGTACTTGGCGCTCAGCTTGCCAAAAACGCGGGCATTTCATCAAACGCCTACCTCTTTTGGAAAAATGCGATCAGCGCTAAATTTGAAAACTCGCGCATCGTTTTTATTAGAAAAAAGAGCGTCCCAGAGAAATTTGCAAGCGCTTTACAAGCCTGCACGCCGCTAGATGGTCTTGTGCCAACTGGCGTTTTTTGCTCATTTACATCACTTGCCCCATCCCACCTCGTGGCGAAAAATGGCTCGAAAATTTATGAGCTTTTTGAATT
Organism: uncultured Campylobacter sp.; assembly: GCA_963535265.1. Lineage (GTDB taxonomy): Bacteria > Campylobacterota > Campylobacteria > Campylobacterales > Campylobacteraceae > Campylobacter_A. Next base: position 956 of record CAUSWS010000062.1, read on the forward strand.
TCATGAAATTTGCGGTATCAAATTTTTAAATTTAAAGAAATTTTATGATGACTTCGAGCTTAGCTACTCGTATAGAATTTATATAGAAAAGTGCAAATTTTTCTCGCCAGCGCCCTTTGAAAAGCGCATAAAACTAACTGAGACTATGTGTCTTGGCTACTACTAGCCACCTCGAAAACGATTAGCGCCTCAGTTTTGTAGCCCCCTATCCTATCTTTATATAGCAAAATTTCGTCGTTTTCTCTTTTGGCGTAAATTTTAATGTGAGCGGAGTTTGTGCTCTCATCGTAGTCTTCATATATAAATTTAAACTCATCGCTATCCAGCGTGACAAACTGCAGCGCCTGAAACGAAACAGCAAGCACTATCTCCTCGCTAATGCCACTTGTTCTAAATTTATCAGCCAGCTTCACTACAAACAACCCCACGTCGCTAAAATACTCCTCGCAGTTTTCATACTCGCTTTCAAAAACTACTATCTCATTTAGCGACCACTCATTTTGCGTCTTGTTTTGCTCAAATTTCTGCCTTTTTCTTATAGCAGCTTTTAAAAATATCCCTTGCGGTTTTGAGATAAAGCCCTCGTTTAAAATTTGCTTTAGTTTTAAATTTACTAGCTCACTTTTGGTTTTGGTAAAAAATTTAAGTAGTGGCTTTGCTTGATCGTTGTAAAAAGTTTTCATTTTAGAAGAAATTCCGCTAGCCCCAAAGCTAGCGGATCAAATTTAGATTTTTTTGTAAGGTGCTTGGCCGACTTCGTAGAAGTTATTGCCCTCGCAGTCGATAGCGACTATCGCTGGGAAGTCCTCTACTGTGAGCCTTGCGACTGCCTCTGGTCCTAGCTCTGGATATGCCAAGACTTCATATTTTTTGATACTTTGGCTAATGACCGCTCCGATACCGCCGATAGCGACCATATAAACACAGCATGATTTTTTCATAGCCTCGACTACGGCGTCGTTTCGGTAGCCTTTACCGATCATGCCATTTATGCCAACTTCATTGATCATAGTTGGTGTGTATTTGTCCATTCTGCCGCTTGTTGTTGGGCCTGCTGCGCCGATAGCTTGGTTTGGTTTAGCTGGTGTTGGTCCGACATAGTAGATAGTCTCGCCTTTTAGCTCAACTGGCAACTTCTCGCCACGTGCTAGAGCCTCTGTTAGTGCCTTGTGAGCGGCGTCACGAGCAGCGATGATAGTGCCTGAGATTAGGACATTGTCGCCTGCTTTTAGGCTTTTTACCACCTCTTTATCAAATGGTGCTGTTATTCTTTTTACTTCTGACATGTTATCTCCTTAAAGCTCGGCGTCTGCGTGGCGTGCAGCGTGGCAGTTGATATTTATGGCTACTGGTAGGCCTGCTATGTGAGTTGGATACCACTCGACATTTACTTTTATGGCAGTTGTATCGCCACCAAGCCCTTGAGGACCGACGCCTGTTTTGCTAGCAAGCTCAAGAAGCTCATCTTCAAGTTTTGCATATCTTGCATCGGCATTTTTGCTATCTACTGGACGAACTGCGGCTTGCTTGGCTAGAAGTGCAGCTTTATCCATAGTGCCGCCTATGCCAACGCCTATTGTCATTGGAGGGCAAGCGTTTGGTCCAGCGTATTTTACAGCCTCTAAAAATACCTTTTTAACGCCCTCTATGCCATCAGCTGGCACAAGCATTTTTAGTATTGATTTATTCTCACTACCAAAGCCCTTTGGAGCGACTTTTATCTTTAGCTTATCGCCTGGGACGATCCTAGTATGGATGACCGCTGGAGTGTTGTTTGTGGTGTTTTTTCTCTCAAAAAGTGGCTCAGCAACGACTGATTTTCTAAGATAGCCCTCGGTGTAGCCCTTTGCAACACCTTCGTTGATCGCATCTTCGATATATCCGCCTTCTATATGCACATCCTGACCGATCTCGACAAAAACAACCGTCATGCCCGTATCTTGGCAAATAGGCGCAACGCCCTCTTCTGCTAGCTTGGCATTTTGCAAAATTTTGCCCAAGATATCTTTACCTAGAGATGAGCTCTCAGTGGTTTGTGCTTTTGTAAAAGCAGCCTTTAGATCTGGCGTAACGACGTAACAGGCTTGTTTGCAAAGCTTTGCAACAGTCTCTTTTATATCTTTTACGTTTACCGTTCTCATTTATCCTCCTCGTAAAAAACAATTTTTAATTATATAAATTATATGTAAAATTTAAGATTAAATTATAATATTAAATTTAATCACCCAACCTCGGTGTTTAAATACTCTTAAGCAACTTTGGATAAACTACAACAAACTTAAATTTCAAAGGAAAAGTTATGAATTCGTTAGTCATCGTGATACTTGTTATCGCAGTCATTTTTGTCTTTTTCATCAGCCTTTACAACTCGCTTGTTGCAAAGCAAAACCAGGTAAAAAGCGTGGAGGCTGGCATCGACGCACAGCTAAAAAGAAGATATGACCTCATACCAAATTTAGTAGCTACTGCAAAAGAGTACATGGTGCATGAAAAGAGCCTACTGGAAAACATCACTGCCCTTAGAGAAAGTGCCAGAAGCGCCTCTACAAATGAGGAGAAATTTGAGCTAAATAACAAAATTTCAAGCTTGCTAAATGGCCTTAGAGTAAGCGTAGAAAACTACCCAGACCTAAAAGCAAATCAAAATTTACTTCACATCCAAAGCACACTAAATGAGATTGAAGAGCAAATTTCAGCTGCCAGACGTGCTTACAACTCAGCTGTTGAAATTTACAACAACGCCACGCAGATGTTTCCTTCAAACATAGTAGCTTCAATGTTTGGCTTTCACAAAGATGTGTTTTTTGATATCCCTGAAAATGAAGCAGTTGCTCCAAACGTCGGTGATCTTTTTAAAAAATAAGGCATAAAAAATGCAAGCAGACGAACTAAAGGGCATCGATCTAAGCGACCTTGACGAGCTTGAAAAAGAGCGTCTTGCTATGGGGCAAAAAGCCTTTAAAATGATCGTTTATGGCTTTCTTGGCATCATAGTTATAAGTGGTTTTTTGGCATCACTGCACCTTGGAAATTTATTTTTCTTTTTGCTAATAGGCGGAGTTTTTTATCTTGGCAAGACTATAAATGGGCTAAAAAACGAGCTTGTAGCAAAATTTAAACAAAAAGTAGTTGGCGTCATTGTAAAAAACTATGGTCTAAATTTCAGCGCAAATGGCGGACTAAGTTTGGATGATTTTTTAAAAATTTATGATGCCGACATAAATAGACACTACGCAGAGGATATGATCTACGGACAGATCGATAACACGCAGTTTAAGCTTTGTGATTTTTATGCGGCAAAAGAAGTAAAAGGTGAAAAAAACACCACTACAACGGTGAAATTTCAAGGCATTTTGCTAAAGGCTGAGTTTAAAAAAGAGCTAAATGCCACGATATATGTCTGCGACAAAAAGCGAACATCTGATCTAAGAAGTGATGGCGAGCAAGCGACGATGGATAACCCTAAATTTAACGAGCTTTTTAAAACCTACACGACCGATCAGATCGCAGCTAGATACGCTCTGACGCCAAAGCTGATGGAAAATTTCACTAGATCAAGAACCAAATTTAACGCCCCGCTCTCTGCAGCATTTTTAAAAAATGAAATTTTTATCGCGATCGATCTTAGAAAGGATAGCTTTGAGCCTGATCTTAAAAAGCCGATAAACAGCAACGAGAGCGTGCAAAACTACATCTCTAGTATCAGCGACTTTTCGCAGATCATGCATGATTTGGAGCTAAATAAAAATATCTGGAAGAGCTAAATGCCAGAAAAGAAAAAGCTCAAAGAGGGAGACATATTTTACGTCTATAATGATTACTACAAGAGATATTTCTTTGGCAAAATCTTAGTTGATATCATGAACCGTTTTATAAAGCGAGCAAATGAGGGGCTTCTTTGGCCGCTTGATTTTTTTAGTGACTGCTACTTGGTTGCTGTTTATAAAGATATAGCAGATACGCCGGTGCTAAAAAGCCGTGAATTTATAATCCCGGGTAGCTTCATTTACAAAAGCAGTTTCAACCGCAAAAATGAAGACGGCATAAAGTGGGTCTATTATGATCACGAAGATATCAACTACCAAGAGTTAGAATTTCCAGAGTATATCGTCAGTAGCAATGACAAAATTTGCCTACAACGGGGAGAGCTTAGCATACCAACTGGCTTAACTCGCGCGCAATATGAGAATGAATTTAACATTACTGGCAGCAAAACTGGCGGCATAAACTACTCAAATGCCCTGCTTTTGCAAGGCTTGCCAGCATATAAAGAGAGGATAGATTATAGCGATCTTCGCCTTTTACCAGAGCTTCGTAAAAAGCTCTACGAGATGATAGGCGAGAACCCAGACACGCCCTACTACGAGCTAGCATTGAAGCACGGCAAAGATCTAGCACGCTTTTATCAAGATAAAAACTAGACTACAAAAAAGCTATTAAGAGGCGTTGTTTAAGGTTTAACAAAAGAAAATTTGACTCTCTTGTTGCAGCCTAGATGAGCGCGATAGAGAAATTTATGACGAAATTTCGTGACATCACATCTCCCAGTCAAGGCTAACTAACTTTAGTAAATTTAAATATCACAAACAAGATCAGTCTTGGCTACTTTTGCAAGCAGATGATAAATTTTAAAACTCGCAAGCCATTTTTAAAATTTATAACTAAATTTACGAAAAAGGTGGTGATGATGTTTTTAGAGAGCTATTTAAAAAGGTGGTATCGCTTTAAATTTTGTGGTTTTAAAAGTTAAATTTAAGGGCTTAGAGTTTTTAAAAAGTGCAATGCCACTTAAATTTGCCCTATTTTTTATGATTTTGCGAGGTTAAATTTAATGGCCAAAAAGCCATTAAATTTATAAACTAAGCCTGAGCAGGCTCCTCTTCTTCTTTTATCTTTTTTCTAACTTTTACGCGTGAGATGCTAGCTCCATCCATCTTTCTCACCTCGTAGTAGCAGTTTTCATCCTCGATCTTGTCACCCACAACTGGCAAACGACCAATGAGATTAAAAACATATCCGCCGATCGTTACTTGATCGGTCTCTTCATCAAAGCTTATGCCAAGGACCTCTTCAACGCTCTCTAGATCGTATCTGCCTTGGAATTCATAGATATTTTCATTTATCTTTTTATAGTGTTGATCGACCTCGTCGTGCTCGTCATTAAAGTCGCCAAGAACCTCTTCCATGATATCTTCCATCGTAAGAAGTCCAGCCGTGCCGCCGTACTCATCGACGACAAGCGCAGCCGAAATTTGCTCCTTGTTCATCATCACAAGCACCTTTGAGATAGAAAGGCTCTCAGGCACGATGACAAATTTACGCACGATCGCGTCAAAGCTCTTCTCTTTATCCTCGCTAAAGTGCAACTGCAAGATATCTCTAATGTGTATCATGCCCAAAATGATATCTTTTGAGCCGTCTATATAAGGATAGCGAGTATATTTTGACTCAAAAACGACTTGCAAATTCTCTTCAAAACTCTTTTGTTTATTTATACAGATCATATCGCGTCTTGGCGTCATGATCTCTTTTGCGACCGTGTCACTAAAATCAACTGCATTCTTGATAAGCTCGGTCTCAAAGCTATCGAGCACTCCGCCCTTTAAGCTCTCGCCAACGATGATCTTGATCTCCTCTTCAGAGTGCGCTAGCTCATTCTCTTTTGCTGGCTGGATGCCTAAAATTTTAAGTCCAAATGTAGCTAGGATATCAAAAAGCTTTATGATAGGCGAAAAAAGTATCCAGAAAAAGTGAAGCGGACGAGCGATTTTAAGAACTGCTGATTCTGATTTGGCTATGGCGACTGACTTTGGCACAAGCTCGCCCATAACGACGTGAAGTAGCGTGATAAGCGTAAATGCGATCGCAAAGCCGACTGTATGAACTAAGATATCGCTAAGGTTGAAAACATTTTTAAGTGGGGCTTCTATGAGCCTTGCGACTGCTGGCTCACCGATCCAACCAAGGGCAAGTGAGCTTAGCGTGATGCCAAGCTGAGTGGCGCTAAGATAGGTATCAAGCTTGTTTGACATCTCAAAAGCAAGCTGGGCGTTTGGCTTTTTCTCTTTGATAAGCTCTTCAAGCCTAGACTTGCGAACCTTGACAAGGGAAAATTCCGACAAAACAAAAAATGCGTTTAGTAAAATGAATATAATGGCAAGTATTACCATTAAAAGCGAGTTATCGCTACTGGGGTACAATTATGATCCTTAAGAGTTAAAAATTTTGGCTGATTATAGCGAATTTATATTTAGCGGTCAAATTAGCCACGCCCAAAAGTAACAACGTTTCTTAAATTTAAGATTTATAAAAAGTTCTTAAATCATATTTTGGTAACATTATTTTCATCACTAAATTTATGGATTTTACAATGAGCAAAAAGAATTTTTCATCGCGATGGGCTTTTATACTAGCCTCAGTTGGTTCAGCCGTTGGCATGGCAAATGTCTGGGGCTTTCCTTACAAACTTGGTACAAATGGTGGCGGAGCGTTTTTGCTCATCTACGTTTTTTTTGTAGCTCTTTTTTCATACGTTGGCTTGAGCGCTGAGTATGCGATCGGCAGGCGCGCAAAGACTGGCACACT
>CAUSWS010000063.1:0-7420 GCA_963535265.1 uncultured Campylobacter sp.
AGTAGTTGCTGCTTTTTGCCATTTAGCTCAAAGCAGCTCACCATGATAGAAATTTCATCCTTTTTGCTAGGTGCCTTTTGTGAGCAGCCCGCAAAAAAGAGCGCTGAAAGTAGCAAAACTACTAAATTTCTCATTTTATGAAGTAATCACCATCAAAGCTTACAAGCGAGTATTTTCTCTCGTTGCCGATGCTCTCTTTAAGCTCATCGATGCTCAAAAACTCTAAGCTGTCAGCTCCGATGTACTCTCTGACCTCTTCGACGCTTTTTTTGGCGCTTATTAGCTCCTCAAAGCTTGGTGTGTCGATGCCGTATCGCTCAGGATACTTTAGCTCAGGGCACGCAACTCTGAAGTGAATTTCTTTCGCCCCTGCGTGTCTTAAGAGATCGACCACCTTTTTAGAAGTGGTGCCACGAACGATGCTATCATCGATCACGACGATGCTTTTACCAGCTAGCACGCTTGACATTGGGTTTAGTTTTAGTTTGACCTTTAAATTTCTCATCTCTTGACTTGGCTCGATAAAGGTTCTGCCAACATAGTGATTTCTGGTGATGGCTAGCTCAAATGGGATATTGCTCTCATTTGCATATCCAAGCGCTGCTGGCACGCCACTATCTGGCACTGGCACTACAAAGTCAGCCTTTACCTTGCTCTTTTTAGCTAGCACCTCGCCCATCTTTTTTCTCACCTCATAGACGCTTTTACCCTCTATGACGCTATCTGGGCGCGCAAAGTAGATGTACTCAAAGGCACAAATTCTAGGCTCTGGCTCGAAGATTTGCAAGCTTTGAAACTCGCTCTTGCCATGCTCAAAAACTATCATCTCGCCAGGTCTAACATCTCTTATAAATGTCGCTCCCACAAGATCAAACGCACAAGTCTCGCTAGCTACGATGTATCCGCCATCTTTTAGCCTACCAAGGCTTAGTGGCCTAACACCCCAGCGGTCTCTGATGGCAAAGGTCTTGTGACGTGACTGCACGAGCAAGCAGTAAGCGCCTTTTATCTTATCAAGTGCTGCGATGATGCGATCTTGCAGGTGTTCGTCGTGGTTTCTTGCGATGAGGTGGATGATGTTTTCTGTGTCCATATTTGTCTGAAATATCGCGCCATCTTTGATGAGCTCGTCTCTAACCTCGTCTTTATTGACCAAATTTCCGTTGTGAACGATTGAGATTTGACCTAGGGCGTAGTTGGCGGCTATTGGCTGGGCATCACGGCCTGAGTTTTTGCCAGCTGTTGCGTAGCGGTTGTGGCCGATCGCCATGTCGCCTTTTAGTGAGCTTAAGATCTCTTCGTTAAAGACCTCAGTGACTAGGCCGTTGCCCTTGTGAGTGGAAATTTCGCCGTCGTTACAGACGCTGATGCCACTTGCCTCTTGACCGCGGTGTTGCATAGAAAATAGCGCATAATACGCCGTTTTCGCCGCATCTTTAGAATTTATGATACCAACTATTGCACACATCTTTTATCCTCTTTTCATATTTTTAAATTTCATCTTTGTAGTTAAATTTCATAGCCAACGCTAAGCACTTTTTATAAGTGTTTGTTGTCTAATGGCTGGCACATTCGCCGTTATTTGCACCATTTATAATAATCCAAATACGCTAAAACTAAATTCCATAATCTCAAATCAAACTCGCCAGCTTTTAAATTTTGGCGCTTTTCGCGCTCTGGCAGGTAGAATTTATCGCCAAATTCTAGCTTGTAGCTCTGCACGTCATCAAGACTAAATTTAATCATCAAGCCCCAAGCTATCGTCTATTGAGTATAGGCCGCTGCTTTGATCTTTTAGCCAGATAGCAGCCTTGATCGCACCTTTTGAAAAGGTCGCTCTACTAGTTGCCGTGTGGTTTAGCTCGATAAATTCGCCGTCATTGTAAAAGCCAACCGTGTGACGACCGACCACGTCGCCACCACGAAGCGCCATAACTGCGATCTCATCTTTGCTTCTTGCGCCCACCATGCCAGCTCTGCCTGTTACTAAAACATCTTTTAAATTTAGATCCCTTGCCTCTGCCACGCAACCAGCCAAGGTCATCGCAGTGCCACTTGGAGCGTCCTTTTTGTGTCTGTGGTGCTGCTCGACGATCTCGATATCAAATTCTCTTAAAACTTTCGAGGCTATCCTTGCTATACGGTTTAACACTGCTACACCTAGACTCATGTTTGTTGCGTAGAGTATTGGCATAGTGCCTGATGCTAGATGAAGCAAGTTTTTCTCGTCGTCACTTAGTCCAGTCGTGCCGATAACTAGTGGTTTTGGGTTGGTTCTAGCGTAGTTTAGCAGTGCCACCGTCGCCTCTTTTTGGCTAAAGTCGATGATGACGTCGCACGCTTCAAAAAATTTAGCAAAGTCATTTGTCAAAAGCTCGCTGCTTAAATTTTCAACCTCATTTTTTTGGCTAAAAGCGACGCTTAAAAGCGCATTTTTCTCATCTTTTAAACAAGAGATGATACTTTGAGCCATCTTGCCGCTAGCGCCGTAAAGTCCTATTTTTACCAAAATTTATCCTTTGAATTTTGGTTGAAATTTAACATAAAATTTATTATAGAGAGATTACGAAATGGCTTTTGAAAATAGCTACTTGTGGCTAGAATTTAATTAAAATTAGCATTTTGGTAATTATTAGACGCACCCACTTTTGTCTATTTTGTGCAAAAAAGGCTATTGCACTATGTTTTAGAGTTATTTTATTAATACAATTTTTGAAAAAATGTTCTGATGAGCCTAAAACCCAACATTTTAAAAATATAAATTTTATTAAAAATGATTTATTTTAAAAGAGAAATTTAGCCAAAAATTTGGCTAAATTTGAGTATTAATGCAAGCTTTCTATATAGCTCATAGCGCTAAGTGCAGCCACTGCGCCATCACCTGCTGCTACGATGACTTGCTTTGGAGCGTCCTCTCTGATATCGCCTGCTACAAATAGCCCTTTTAGGCTAGTTTGCATCTTAAGGTTAGTCTTTGCCTGTCCGCCATCAGCCATTTCGCAGATAAATTTACCGTTTTCATCTTTTAAAATTTCGTTATTTACATTTAGTCCGACAAATGTGAAAATGCCCGGCACATCAAGCACGCGCTCGCCATTTTTAGTATCAAGCACGATCTTTGTTAGACCCATTTTATCGCCAAGCGCCTCTTTTACAGTCGCACTTGTTATAAACTCGATCTTCTCATTTTTTCTAGCTTTTTCAACGGTTGTTGGTGTCGCTCTAAACTCGTCGCGTCTATGCACAAGGTAAACTTTTGAGCAGATATTTGCTAGATAAAGTGCCTCTTCAACAGCTGTGTCGCCACCGCCAAGCACGGCTACCTCTTTGTTTTTGTAAAAAAAGCCATCGCATGTCGCGCATGTGCTAACGCCTTTGCCAAAAAATTCATCCTCGCCCTTAAAGCCAGCACGTCTTGGGGTTGAGCCAGTCGCTACTATGACAGCCTTTGCCTGCTCGCTCTTGCCGCCCTCAAGTAAAATTTCAAAGCTGCCGTCACTATTTTTTCTAACGCCAACGACGTTTGCCCACTTGTGAACTAATCCAAATGCACTGCACTGCTTCCACCAAGTGCTCATAAAGTCAAAGCCGCTCTCGCCAGGGGCTTTTTGACCTGGGTAGTTTTCTATCTCTGAGCTAGAGGTGATCTGACCGCCAGGCTCGCCTTTTTCAAACATTACAACATTTTTTAATCCGCCTCTAGTGGCGTAAAGTCCGGCGCTTAGTCCTGCTGGACCGCCTCCGATGATCGCTAAATCAAGCATAAATTTCCTTTATTCTAAAACATTTATGGACGAATTTTGTTTGTAAATTTCGCCCCTTTGATGAACTATCTCAACACTGCTAGGTAGCTTTGTGATGCTTAAATTTCGCATAAGCTCTAAGACTGTATTTATATCTGAACTTATATATTTTAGTGTTGAGTTTGACTCATATCTTTTTTGAAAGATATCGATTGCCACAACTGTTTCATTTTTGGTTGGTAAAATTTCGTCTAATTTTGATTGATTTGAACTGAAGATTAAAAGCGTGTATTTTGGCTCTTTTGGAGTGAAAATTTCGCTTTTTTCGTAAAAAACTAGCTTCGCAAAATCAACAAATTTATATTGTGAAAAACGATAGTTGCTATACGCAAATGCAGCCGCTATCATAGCTGCACCAAAAAATGAACCAAATATATAGGTAAGAGGAAGCAGGCTTCCTCTTCTTTTTTCGCTCATTAAAGAAGCGAATTTAGTTTGTCAGTTAGGGCTTGTTTTGACTGCGCACCGACCATTTGCTCAACTAGCTCGCCATTTTTGAAAAATAGCAATGTTGGGATCGATCTGATGCCAAACTCAACTGCAAGATCTTGTACTTCATCAGTATTTACCTTGCAAATTTTCGCTTTGCCGTCGAAGTCTTCAGCAAGCTCTTCGATCACTGGAGCAAGCATACGGCAAGGTCCGCACCATGGAGCCCAGAAATCTACTAGAGCAACGCCTTCTTTTGTTACATCAAAATTTTCTTTTGTGAGTTCGATGTATTTTCCCATTTGTTCTCCTTATTTTCAAGATGTGGCAATTATACAAAATCAAATTTAAATTTTAGCTAAATAATAAATTTTATTATAAACTAATATTTTCTATCAGCTCAAAATTTTCATTTTTTACAACAAGCAGATCGAGCTGAAAGTCCCTGTTTGGCTCATTTTTCATCATATAAAAATTTATCGTTTTTAAAATTTTCATATATTTTGCCTTGTTTAAGCGGTACTGAGCTTCGTATTCTCCGCTAGTTGCTTTTACTTCTATAAAGTGTAAAATTTTATCACTACTTAGCGCTATGATGTCAATCTCGCCAAATTTAGAGTGAAAATTTCTCTCCAAAATGATAAAACCGAGCTTACGCAAAAACTCGCAAGCCCTGTCTTCAGAACTCTTGCCAAAGAGATATTCTTTTAGCCCCAAGCTACTCCTCGATCCTCATCATAAATGGCTCTTCTTTTATATACTCTTGCTCTTTTAAAAGCTCTATCGTTCGCTTCGCATCGGCCTCCAAGCTCGTGTGCGTCGTGAAAAATAGTACGGCATACTCGCTCTCATCTTTTGGCTTTTGCAGCAAGCTATCGATTGAAAGATTGTTTTCGCTCATTAAATTTGTTATCTTTGCTAGCACGCCCATTTTGTCTTCGACTTTTAGCCTAAAGTAGTACTTCGTCTTTATCCTGTCGCGATCAAGAAGCTCTAAGGTATTTAGCTCAAATGGCGCTTTGTATCCAAGCATAGGCGACTTGCTATCTCTTGCGATGTCGATAAGATCGCTGATGACTGCGCTTGCTGTTGCGTCGCCGCCAGCTCCTGGGCCATAGTACATCGTCTCGCCAACGACCTCTCCAACAACGCTGATCGCATTTGTCACGCCACTTGCCTTTGCTATCATTTTGTTTTGTGGCACAAGCGCAGGATGCACTCGTAGCTCGACCTTGCCCTCACTTTTTTTGGCGATAGCTAGAAGCTTGATCGAATATTCAAAGTCTTTTGCGAAAAATATATCTTCTGGAGTGATGCCTTGAATCCCTTCTATCAAGATATCTTCTGGATCGCCGTGCACGCCGTATGCGATGCTTGCTAGGATGAGAAGCTTGTGAGCCGTGTCAAAGCCACCCACGTCAAAGGTAGGATCAGCCTCAGCGTATCCAAGCTCCTGCGCCTTTTTAAGTGCGTCTTTGAAATTTGAGCCCTCATTCATCATCGAGGTTAGGATGTAGTTGCTAGTGCCATTTAGTATGCCATTTATGCTTAAGATGTGGTTGGCGCTAAGTCCCTCTCTTAAGGCTCTAATGATCGGTATGCCACCAGCCACGCTTGCTTCAAAGCCAAATGGCGTGTTTTTGGCTAAATTTTGTAAAGCGTATCTATGATAGGCAAGAAGCGCTTTGTTTGCAGTGACGACTGCTTTTTTGCGTTTTAAAATTTCACTCACCACTCTAAAAGGCTCTTCAACACCGCCCATAAGCTCGACAAAAACGTCGATATCATCGCGGTTTATGACGCTATTTATATCATCAGTCAAAGGGATGCCAGCATCTCTTTTTTTATTTAAATTTCTAACCACGCCGATGACTGGCACTATCTCCTCGCCACATCTTGCTGCGATTAGCTTTTTGTTTTTTAGTAAAATTTTTGCGACTGACTCACCAACTGTTCCAACCCCTAAAATCGCTACATTCATTCAAATTCTTTCAAATATTTTTTTATATTTCTTGCTGCTTGCCTTATCCTATTTTCATTTTCGATAAGAGCTAGGCGTACATAGTCGTTTCCGCCCTCGCCAAAACCAATGCCCGGGCTAACGGCAACTGATGCCTTTGTAAGAAGCTGCTTTGAAAACTCAAGGCTGCCTAAGTGGCTAACTTTTGGTGGAAGTTTCGCCCAGATAAACATGCTAGCATTTGGCTTTTTAAGCTCCCAGCCAGCCTGAGTGAAGGCCTCTATCATCACATCTCTTCTTTTTTCATAAATTTGACGTATCTCTTCAACGCAGCTTTGATCGCCGTCAAGCGCGACTGTGGCTGATACTTGTATCGGCGTAAACATGCCGTAATCAACCCATGATTTTATCTTTTTAAGTGCAGCGCAAAGCCTTTTGTTTCCGCACATGAAGCCAACTCTCCAGCCAGCCATGTTGTAGCTTTTTGAAAGAGTGTAGCACTCGACTGCAACGTCTTTTGCGCCTTCTACTTCAAAGATGCTTGGCGTTTTGTAGCCATCAAAGGTAAGATCTGCGTAGGCGATATCTGAGATTATGTAAAATCTCTCTTGCTTTGCAACGCTGACAAGGCGCTCGTAAAAGCTCTTTTGCACGGTCACGGTTGTTGGATTGTGAGGGAAATTTACCACTACGTATTTTGGTTTTGGTGAGCTTGCATGTATCGTCTGGATCAAATTTTCAAAAAATTTATTCTCGTCAAGCTCAAATTTATCGTTGTAGTGAAGTGGCATCTTTGCAACACTTCCACCAGCAAATAAAAACGCTTGCGTGTGTATCGGATATGCAGGATCAGGCACGATAGCCACGTCACCTGGGTTTATTATGGCTTGAGCAAGATGCACAAAGCCCTCTTTGCTGCCCATGGTGGCAACTGCTTCAGTTTCTGGGTCTAAATTTACGCCATATTTGCGCTTATACCAGTTGCAAATGGCAAGGCGGAGCTTGTAAATTCCAGCGCTGGCTGAGTAGCCGTGAGTCTTGTCTTTTTGCGCGCTTTCGCATAGTTTATCGACGATATGTTGCGGTGTTCTGCCCTCTGGGTTGCCCATAGAAAAGTCGATGATGTCCTCGCCAGCTCTGCGTGCTGCCATTTTTATAGCATTTACTTCGGCAAAAACGTAGTTTGGCAAACGCTCAATTGTATTAAATCTTATCTCATCAAACACTG
>CAUSWS010000064.1:0-7329 GCA_963535265.1 uncultured Campylobacter sp.
TTTAGAAATTTATCTTAGACTTTTTATGACACCTCTTGCATTTTTTGAGTTTTTGGCTGCTTTTTCCTCTAAAATATTTTTTAAACATTCCAAAAAATTTGGCAAACAGCAAATATCAACCGAGTAAAAAACATTAAGTCCAGACTTCTCGCTTTTTAAAATTCCCCCATTTTTTAATACCCCAAGATGCTTTGAAACCGTTGCTTGTTCTTTGTTTAAAAGCTCACAAATTTCACCTACGCTCATCTTTTTATCACCTAAAATCTCAACTATCCCAATCCTAATAGGATGAGCCAAAACTCTCATAAATTCGCTTTTTAGCGCAAGAATATCAACATATTGCATTTTTATACCTTTTTTATGATTTTAACTTAAAAGAGCTAAATTTACACTTGAATATATTCCTATATTAGTATATAATCATATAAAAAATTTAAAGGTAAAAAATGCTCGATCTTTTTAATCAACACAATATATTTGAGTTTATCAAATTTTTCATACTTTATTTTACAGAGATTTCACTACTATTTTTTTGTGTCTCTTTTTTGGTATTTATCGTATCTGAAAATTTTAGTCAAAAACTCAAAAAACACCTTATAAGCACAAAAATTTCAAGCTTTATCAAGGCGTTTTTGGTTGGCGCTATTACGCCGTTTTGTTCGTGCTCTACTATACCGCTTTTAAATGGGTTTTTAAAAAGCGGCGTATCACTTGGCGTTAGTAGCGTATTTTTGTTAAGCTCTCCGCTTGTTAATCCTGTAATTTTAACGCTTCTTTTTATGAGCTTTGGGTTTAAATTTAGCATTATTTATTTTACGGTCATTTTTATCTCATCGCTTGCTTTTGGTCTTTTGTTATCAGAAGCAGATCAAAATCTATTTTTAAAAGATGATTTTTTAAAACCAAAATTTAGCCCATACAATCCAACCAAAGGCTTTGTTTTTACGCCCGTTAATCAGACACAAGCTTGCTCTTGCAAGGATATAAAAAATAGTAAAAATATTTACAAAATGGCGCTTTTAAACTCGGTAAAAGAGTATAAAAAACTATTTTATTACATACTGCTTGCGATGTTTATCGGCGCCGCTATACACGGATTTGTTCCGCAAAAGCTTATCTCAAACTATCTTGGTTCTAGCGACATCGCCTCGATACTTATTTCGGCATTGTTTGGAATTTTGCTCTATGTTAGAGTAGAAGCGCTAGTGCCAATTGGCTTAGCGCTTCTTACCTCGGGTGCTAGTGCGGCCGCATTTGGAGCGTTTGTAATAACGGCGGCAGGTGTTAGCCTGCCGGAAATCATACTTCTTAATAGGTTTTTTAAGCCAAAATTTATGGCAATTTTTATCGCTTTTATCTTATGTGTGGCATTAGCATTTGCAATGTTTTTAAAATCATTTTTTTGAAATTTTATAGAGATAGTTGCCTAAAACTTGGAAAATTTGAACCATTATGATAAGAATAACCACGGTGTAGAGCATGATATCTGGGCGAAATCTCTGATATCCGTAGTTTATAGCGACAGATCCTAGTCCGCCACCGCCAACTGCACCAGCCATCGCTGAAAAGCCGATATTTACGATAAGCGTTAGCGTAAATGCCGAGATGATGCCAGGAAGCGCCTCTACAAACATCACACGAAAGATGATCTGAAATTTCGAGCTACCAAAGCTTTGTGCTGCTTCGATGATGCCTTTATCAACCTCTTTTAAGGCATTTTCGATTAGCCTTGCTACAAACGGAGCCGCTCCGATAGTTAGCGGAACGATCGCAGCTGTGGTGCCGATGCTTGTACCTACGATCATTTTTGTGACTGGAAATAGCACGATGATCAAAATGATAAACGGAAAGCTTCTAAGCACGTTTATAACGATATCAAGGACAAAATAGAGCTGTTTGTTTGGTTTTAGTCCGTCTTTATCTGAAAGTATGAGCAAAACCGCTGGTATAAGGCCTATGGCAAAGGCGAGTAGGGTAGAGACTATGCTCATATATAGCGTCTCGCCGATAGCTGGCAAAAGTATCCTAGAAAAAACATCTGGAAATTTAGAAAAATCAATACCAAACATCAAGCAACCTCCCACAAAACGCCACTTTGCTTGATATAGTTAAGCACGTTTTCTTTATCTTTTTCATCTATGTTTATGACAAGTGAGCCAAGGACGTTGTCGTTTAGCTTTTCAAGCTTGCCCCAGACTATGTTAAAGTCGATATTTAGGCTTCTTGCCATGTGCGTGATCACGCTGTTTTGAGCCACTTCTTTTGGGAAAAATAGCCTGATATTTGTGCCAGTGCTTGGCAAAATTTCAACTTCACCCAAAAACTCTTTCATCTTCTCATCTGGCTTTAAAAATAGCTCCTCTATGCTTCCAGAGCCTATTATTTTGCCGCCTTCAAGCAAGATGGCGCGTTTTGCGATCGATTTAACCACCTCCATCTCGTGCGTGACGATAACGACGCTGATATCTAGTTCTTTGTTTATCTTTTCAAGCAATTCTAAAATTTGATTTGTCGTGTTTGGATCAAGAGCCGAAGTCGCCTCGTCGCTTAGTAAAATTTTAGGATTTAAAGCAAGCGCTCTAGCGATGGCTACGCGCTGTTTTTGGCCACCGCTTAGCTCGCTTGGATAGCTTTTTGCCTTGCTTTCAAGACCGACTAAATTTAAAAGCTCTCTCACTCTCTTTTCGGTCTCGTCACTTTTATATCCCCAAAATTTAAGCGGAGTAGCGACGTTTTCAAAGACATTTTTTCTAGCCATCAAGGCAAAATGCTGAAATATCATCCCAACATCTCGTCTCAAATGTCTCTGCTGTGTCTCGTCTAAATTTTTTATCTCTTGATCAAAGACCTTTAAGCTGCCACCTTGATAGCTCTCTAACCCGTTTATGCACCTTAAAAGCGTTGATTTGCCAGCACCGCTGTGCCCCACAATAGCAAAAATTTCACCCTTTTTAACCTCTAAATTTACCTCAAAAAGGATCTGCGTGCCGCCATAAAATTTGGTTAAATTTTCTATTTTTATCACTAAATTTTCCTTATTTTTAACTGCCTAATTTTATAAAATTTCTCGCCTTAGCTCATCAGCGCTCTTTGGCGAAAGAAGTGCTGGAGCGATGTCAAATACACTAAATGCGCCACTCTCACCTCTTTTTGCCAAGCGATATGCTGCTCTGGCGTAGGCTACAAGCACGCTTGCTGTAAATTCTGGATTTGAGTCAAGTTTTAGCGAAAACTCGATCAAGTGTTTGTTCTCGCCATGCTCTCCGCTCACTCCGCTTCGCAGCACAAATCCCCCATGTGGGATACCGCCGTGTTCTCTTTTTAGCGTCGCCAGATCTATAAAATGCACGCTCGTGTTGTAGTCGGCAAAATAATTTGGCATCGTTTTTATCTCTTGCTCGATGCGTGCCTTATCGGCGCCATCCTCGGCCACTACGTAGCAATCACGCAGGTGTTTTTCTCTTGTGATTAAATTTGGATTTTCCCCAGCGCGTACTCGCTCTAGAGCACTATCTATAGGCACTGTGTATTGGCGAGCATCCACGACGCCCTCGATCCTGCGGATGGCGTCTGAGTGGCCTTGGCTAACACCTTTGCCCCAAAATGTATAGCTACTGCCATTTTCAAGCACGCTCTCGCTGTATAGCCTATTTAGCGAAAATAGCCCAGGGTCCCAGCCAACAGCGATGACTCCTACATTGCCACCTTTTTTAGCAGCAGCGTCTACTGCAGCAAAGTGCTCAGGTATTTTTGCATGCGTATCAAAGCTATCAACTACGTTAAAATTTTGTGCAAATTCTGGCGTCTGCGTTGGAAGGTCAGTTGCGCTGCCACCGCAAAGGACTAAAACGTCAAATTTGCCCTTGTGAGATAAAATTTCATCCACGCTAAATACTGGCACGCCGCATGTTTTTACTTCGCTTGGATTTCTGCGACTAAAAACGGCTGTTAGCTCCAAGTCTTTACTATTTTGCGCGGCAAGCTCTACGCCGCGACCTAAATTTCCATATCCCAAAACCGCTATTTTTATTTTCATTGTTTATCCTTTTTTTGTTAGATTAAAATTATGCAAAAACTTACGGTTTTTTTTAAATTTCCACATCATGATACAAAAGTAAAAATTCTATTCATTTCTAAAAAAATCATATCCATTTGAAATTTTGCCAACTCCATTTTCATCTACATCAACGCTAATTATTTTATAATTTTGAAATCCGGCATTAGTTGAGCCTTTTTGTGGTATTGAAAATTCTGGAAGTATAATAATTGAACTCGATTCTTCTATTCTTATATTAAAATCCTTTTTGTAATATAGTCTATAGTTTTGTTGTAAATATTCAAAAAAAAGCTTTGAACTTTCAATTTGAAATATAGCTTCTTCTAGAATCTTCTTTGTTTTGCTTGATTTTATTTCGCAAAAATAGCTTTTTAACTCTGTATTTTTTAAAATCAAAACAATAAAATCACAAGACTTTAAATTTGTAATATTATTAAATATATTTTTTATCGCACTACAATTACATGCTTGTTGTTGTATTATTACAACATCTTGTTTGTTTTTAAATGTAAAGTGTAGTTCTTTTATGGCACTTTCTTTGCCTTGTTCTTTTATAATATACAATGTGTTTTTAGACTTTATCGTCAAAGTAGAATGAAGTTTTTCACAAAAATTACATAAATCTACATTAGTCATCTTTGGCGCCTATTGTTGTTTTCATGACTTCATCATACAATTTTCCTTGATGCTCGTTTTGTTCATTGATCGGTTCATTAAATGTATCCATAAAAATCCCAAATTTTTGCTCTATTTTTACAGGTATTAGTTTGTTTTTGCCTTTTTCTTGCTTGGCAATATATGCTTTTACTTTACTGGATTTTAATTTATACTCAGCTTTATATTCATTTTTAAATTTAGATATTTGTTCATTTGTGAGGTTATATAGCATTATGCAATTGCTGATATCTCTTATTATGTAATCGCTGTGAGTAGTTATAAGGACTTTTATTCCAGCATTAACCAATAATACCAACAATCTACCTATTAAAATTTGATTATTTGGATGCAAATTTAACTCTGGTTCATCTATCATAAGGATATCATTTTTACTACAATAGTTTAGTATATAATAATTTAGCATCATTAAAGCGCGAACCGAACTGGAAGCAGTTTGAACTGGATATTTACCTTTAGTGGCTCGTTTTTTTGCCCCAGGCGCAAAGGATATTCCTTCTTGGCTGGTAATATATTTGCCACCTACTACTTCAAATAAAAGTTCGATAATTTCTTTATGTAGCCCCAGATTTTCATCTTTTGCAATAAAACTTTTATTTTTGCTTATTATATCAAGTTCTCTAATAAAATATATATTATCTTTGACTGGTTTTGGATATCTGGAATATCTTTTTTCTATAAGATTCCAAATATCCATACTTTTGCCACTCATATTATTTATTTGTTCTAACACTTCATTTTTGTTTACATCTAATTCTTTGTAAAACATAGAAGCACCGGTTCTTTCGGCGCTTAGTATAAAAGGTCTTGGGTATATTGATAGTAGGTATCTGAGTATTTGTACGATAAAATTAAATCTGAAATCCGTATCCTTATCATCATTTTTTTTTATCAAATTTTTATAAAAACTACAATCAAAAATAATGTTTTCATTGGTTATATTTTTTATTTTTATACTGGAACTAGAAAAAAAATCAATTAATTCATTAATATTATCAATGTTTTTACTAAAAAAACTATGTATAACGTCGAATGTCTCTTCGCTAAAAGTAGCGTTTTGAAATTTATCATCACTTGAAGCAAATAATTCTGGTATATATTTTGTATAACCATCGTATATAGCTTTTTTAATTTCAAGTATAATGTGTAAAAAGTCTTCTTTTTTGCAGATAAGATCAAAATTGTTAATACTAAATTTCTCAACGCTATCTTCTATTATTTTTAGAGAGTAATCATAAAAATTTTCCCCATTGTTTCCACCAAATGAATTTGATTGCAAAAAGCCATATACGCTATAAGTTGCATAGGTTTTTCCTGTATTATTTTCTCCACAAATTATGGTTAAGTCGCCAATTTCAAACTCTGCCTCGTCAAGTAATCCAATATTTTTTATGCTAATTTTCATTTTTCATTTTCCTACACAGTTTTTATATGTCTTTAAAATTCGCCAGCTCGCTGTCTACTTTTTCTAGCTTTTGTACAGCGCTAGCTAGTCCTTCGCGGTTGGCTTCGACCACGGCTTGCGGAGCGGAGGCTACGAATTTCTCGTTATTTAGCATGCCTGAAAGCTTGGCTATCTCTTTTTCAAGCTTTGTCTTTTGAGACCTTAGCCTTGTGATGATACCACTCATATCAAGCCCTTCAAGCGGGACAAATGCCTCTAAATTTTCGCTCACATCTCTTATTGAGTTTTCTATTTTCTCATCTACAAAGCCGATCTCTTCGCATTTTGCAAGCAGTTTGATATACTCTTTTACCTCGTCAAGGTCTATTTTTTCATTAAATTTAACAAAGGCTTTTGTGATCTTTGAGTTGCCAAGATCGATAGTAGCTTTTGCACGGCGAATAGCGACAATCGCCTCGATAACTAGTTCAAATTTCTTCTCAACCTCTAAATTTCGCTCTTTTACCTTTGGATAGCCCATAACCATTATTGATTTTGCATTTTCAAGCTGTGTGCCGCTAAGCTCTTGAAAAAGATACTCTGAGAGAAACGGCATGAAAGGGTTTAGCAGCTTCATCGCCTCTTTAAATATACTTCCAAGCTCTTTTACGCTTGCTTTATCAGCCTTGCTAAGCTCGATGCCCCAGTCGCAAAACTCATCCCAAAGGAATTTATAAAGCGTGTTTGCAGCGTCGTTGAAGCGGTAGGCGTCGATGTTTTCACGCACCTCTCTCACGCACTCGTTAAAGCGACTATTCATATAAATTCCAAGCTTTGTTTCAAGCTTGATATCCTCTAAATTTGGGAATTTACTCTCATTTAGCATTAGATATTTGCTAGCGTTATAAAGCTTGTTGGTGAAATTTCTTACCTGCTTCATCTTGGCGTCGCTTAGCTTGATGTCGCGTCCTTGAACGGCTAGAAGCGTTAGCGTAAAGCGCAAGATATCGGCGCTATACTCATTTATGCTATCAAGTGGGTCGATGACGTTGCCAAGGCTTTTGCTCATTTTTCTACCAAATTCATCTTTTACAAGCGCGTGCAGGTAGATGTCGTCAAACGGCAGCTTTCCAAGGGCGTTTTCACCCTGAAACATCATCCTAGCAACCCAGAAAAATAATATATCAAAGCCAGTGATTAGTAGGTTGTTTGG
>CAUSWS010000065.1:0-7223 GCA_963535265.1 uncultured Campylobacter sp.
TCAAACATCTCTTTTAGCTCCTCATCTACGCTACTCATAGCAACTGCCGAGCTTGCAAAAGTAAGCGGTAAAACGGTTATAAAGATAGTAAAAACGGTGCTAAAATTTCCAAATCCAAACCAAAAAATAGCAAGTACTATCCAAATAATTGGTGGCATTGACAAAAGCAAGGTGATAACAGGCTTTAAAAAGGCTGCAAAACTTTTAAAACTACCTGCTATTAGCCCTAAAAATATACCAAAAAATGTTGCCGAGCAAACTCCGATCAGTGACCTGCAAAGCGTTATATTTATCTCGCTATTTTTGTAATCTTTTGTAATTTCACAGGCTTTTAAAAATACATCTTTTGGTGACGGAAGCAAAAGTGGGGAGCTAAACTCGCTTCCCACTTGCCAAATGGCTAAGATCAAAAAAACTACGGCAAATCCGCTAAATCCGCCCCAAAAATAGTCAATTATTTTTAAAAAGCTTGAGCGATCTTTTTTGATGCCATCAATTAGTATCATAAAAATAGACCCTTATCAGGCATCTTACCGCCTAGAAATTTTGGATTAAACTGATAAATTTCTTCAAAAAATGCCATGATCTCATTTTGTAGTTCATTTGCTTTTGTCACTGTTAAATTTGCCTTATCAAAGGCATTTGCAAGTGCTACTTCTGGAGCTGGCAAGTAGCTTGAGCCTATCTTTGCTGCACTTTGTTTGTTCTCAAGTATCCATGAAAGTGCATTTTTAAGGTCACTATGAAGCGTGTCAAATAGACTTAAGTTTTTCTCGTAAAAGCCTCTTTCTACGATAATGCCAGCCATTGGGATTATCGGTTTTGTACCAAAGCTCTCACCCCAAATTTTTGGAAAATCAACTGAGTAATGCACGCTAACGCCTGCTTTTTTACCGCGCAAAATAGTCGCTTCGCCAAGAGGTTGTGGGACTATTAAAATGTCAAAATCTTTTTGTAAAAATAAAAGCAGAGCCTCAGGTGGCGTTGCTGTATAGGTGATATCTATCTTGCTAGCGTCTATGCCTCGCTTCTTGCAAAGTGCTCTTAGGACAAGATCAGGCATATCGCCTCGAAATGGCATGATAAGCTTTTTGCCTACAAAATCTTCTAAATTTTTGATCTTTTCATCCTTAACCATAGCGTTCATAACGCCAAGTGTCAGTAAATTTAACATCGCAAAATCAAGCCCTTGATTTCTTAAATTTGCAGCGACATTTGATGGTGACATCGTGACTTTGATATCTCCACTAGCGACGCCTGCACGAAGCTGATCTGGTGTTTTCCAGATATTTAGGCTTACATCATAAGTTTTATTTAACTCCCCTTGCAGTGCAGCAACTGCCATTATGACGCTTGGAATCGCTGGTGCGCCCCACATAGTAAAGCTCTCTTTTGCAAATAAATTTGGCGCAAATGCACTAACGCCCAAAGCTGTGCTAAGTCCTAAAAATTTTCTTCTATCTAACATCTTTTTCTCCTTTAAAAACTGCTGTGAAAGCTAATGAAAAATGTTCTGCCAGGGGCATGAACGACTGTTGGATCAAGTGCTGCTACGTGATCACCACTGATAAATTCTGCATAATCTTTGTCAAATAAATTTGCTACGCCAAATCTTATGCCGACTTTGTTTTTAAACTCTACGCCGCCATAAAGATCAAGCAAGCCAAATCCTTTTGCGGCCTCTTTTTTGTCGATACCTAGACCATTTTGCTTGCTAAAATCGCCTCTAGTTTGCTTTGAAACTAGTCTTAGTGCAGTGCCTAGGTTGTAGCTACCAAAGCTTGCATAGTCTTTGTAGTCAAATGCAAAATTTGCCTCAAAAGGCCTTATTTGATAAAGTGGCCTGCCATCGGTTTTGTTTTGTCCATAGTTGTAGTAAAGTGAGCTTTTTAAGCCAAAGTGCCTTGCAAAGCTATATTCTGAGTTTAAATTTACACTATAAAGCGTTGCATCAACGTTTCTTGAGATGACAGCATTTTTATTTAGTGGCGTGGCAGCTTTTGAGTGACGTCTATCAAAAATTATTAAATTTTTAACGCTATCAGCGATGAAATGCCCACTAAAGCTAAATGCATCTTTATTTTGAAGCGAGTTTAGGTATTCTTTGTAAAACTCGCTGCCAAATTTAAAGCCAAGAACCGCTCTATTGTGTCTTTCTGGCTCTAAATTTGGATTTGCTATCCAGCCTTTATCGTCTGCGCCATAAAGTGCGTTAAAACGTTCCATGTTGCTTGGCAAGCGAGATAAACTCTCAAGCTTTGCAAAGTAGCTATCCTTGTCGTTTGGTGTAAATTTATATTTTAAACTTGCACTAAAAGCGTCTTTTTTGATCTTATCGCTTACGTCCTCACCGTAAATTTGGTGAATTAATTTGCGAGTGGTGGTATTAGGCGCGATCGGATTTGGCACAAAAAATTTAGTGTCGACACCATTTAATTTACTTCTTTGCTCTTCATATTTTAAAGCAAGAGAAGCTTCGTTTGCCTCATTGAATTTATAAGCAAGTGTGTCAAAGAGCATAAATTTATCATTTCTGACATCAGCAAATCTGTATCCGTTAAAGACCCAATTAGAGCCACGTTTTAGGTATCTTTTGCCATCATGTTTATCTTTTTCAAAACCAGCGCCTATTTGATTGTGAAAGCTTGCAAAGTCAGCGTCATACTTTAAATTTGTCTCAAATATATTTCTCTTTAAATCCACTTTCACATTTGGAGTGTCATCTCTTAGATGAAAATTATCTGCTTTTCTCTCAACCTTTTTTAGGATAAATTCAAAATTTAGCGTATTTGAAAGATCTTCTTCGCCCAAGCGAATATTTAGCTTGCCGACTTTCCTGGTTGTTTTAAAGGCATCCATCGCGTGCTCTGGCTGCTTGTCTTTATCGATATTGTCCCTTAAAAACGTAAGCCTAAGCTCGCTAAGATCATTTGGCACGAAACCTAAGATAGCGCTTTGACCTTGTCTATTGTAGCCATAGTTCCATTTTTTGCCACTTCCATCTTTATAATTATTTGCTTTGGTGAAATTTGCATTTAAAATGGTGTAAAAATTTGCGCCGCGATATTTAAAAAGCGATGAGTTGTAAAAGCTTTTGCCATACATTCCAGCTGAAATATGAAACATATCGGCTGAGTTATCAAGCAAATTCGTAACAAATGGATACTCACTTCTTTGAGTGCGATCAAACTGATTTTCTACAAAGGCACTTTGTGCAACATTTGGTGTGATGATCGGCGGCGGAGCAAATTCTTTAATAGGCTTTATAGTGTCTAAATTCGCTTCATTTGCTAAAAGTAGTGACGAAAAAACTATTAGGCTTAGAATGGGCTTCATAAAAACTCCTTTTAAAATATAATTATGATTTTTTTTATCATAATTATAATACTAAATTTATTTATGAGAGTTGATATAAATCATTATTTTAAAAATAAAATGAAATTTTAATTTTTAAAAACCATAGAAAATGGAGGAATATTAAAATATTTATTTTTTGCAAAGCTACCAAAAAATATAAAGTTTTAAGTAGTAAAATAGGGCATGAACAAGCTAGGCTTTAAATTTACTAAGCCTATCTCGAAGCTCTTTTGAGAGTGTAAATTGCGAGAGTTCGTATCTATCAAAAATGACGATCATATCATCGCCAAGTGCCTGAACTAGTCCAAAGCAGGCATCTCTATCGAGGCGATTTTTTCTAAATTTAACACTTAGCGCATCGACCTTTTTCTTATCGCCAAAGCTTTTAATGGCGATCTCATCGATATCTTTGAAGAAAAATTTGATATTTTTTGAGCCTTTTGTGATGACAAATCCATCATCATCTATCTCAAAAAAGTTATTTTGCAAAATCTTTCTCACGCAAAAAAACGTTGAAAGTGCGCCAACAACTAGCCCAAAAAGACTTGGCGTGCCAAGATCAAGAAAAAAGTAGCCAACGATGCTAAAGGCAAAGAGCCCAAGCCCAAAGGCTAGCGCCCAAAAAACATCTTTTTTACTCTCTTTGGTTATCATCTTTGCCCTTTTATGCCAAAAGTCCGGCGCCATTTATCGCTTGGCTGCGCTCTTTGGCGTAAATTCTCTCGCCATTTATCACGTCATATTTCCAGATCGGCGCATTTGCCTTAAAGTCCTCGACAAACTCGTTTATAAGCCTTAGCGCGACCTTTCTTTGAGGGCTAACAACACCTGCTACATAAGAGCTCGTATGCACGGGCACATCGCCTTTTGAGTGAGCAAAAAGCACGTAGGCATTTTCTTTTTTGGATCGCTCCTGCCAAGCAACTAGCCATTTTTTAAGGATCGGCTCATAGATATCAAAACTAAGCGCCGAAATCCCGCCCTCTTCGCGCACTATGCCAACAAAAGTGATGAGCGCGCCGCAGTTTTTATCCTTAAATTTATCATACCACTCATTTGTGATGCTTTGAACGTCCAAGCTTCCATTATAAATTTGCATTTTAGCCTCCACAAACTGGCGGCAATATTGAAATTTTATCGCCTGATTTAAGAGCGAAATTTATATCGCTCACGATCTCGTCATTTACAGCCACAGCGCAGATATTTAGCCACTTTTTAAGCTCTTCTTTCTCGCTTAAAGCTGCCTTTACCTCGCCTAAATTTTTTGCTTCTACTTTTATACTCTCAAGCCCGATAGGCCCAAGAAATTCGATCTCTACCACATTTTATCCTTTGAAATTTTTGCTGATTTTACTTAAAAATAAATTTAGATATACTTATTTGAAAAATTACAAAAGAGAAAGCAAATGAACGAAATTTTAAAAAGTATAAAAACCCCAGCCTACGTCTGCGAAGAGGCCAAAGTACGTAAAAATTTGGAACTTTTAAAGTATGTAAAAGAGCAAAGTGGAGCTAAAATTTTAGTAGCGCTCAAAGGCTTTGCATTTAACGGAGTGATGGATATGGTTGGCTCATATCTTGATGGAGCGACTTGCAGTGGGCTTCACGAGGCCAAATTTGCGAGCGAGTACGTAAAAGGCGAGATCCACACGTATAGTCCAGCCTTTAAAGATGAGGACTTTGATGAAATTTTAAAAATTTCAAAGCACATCACATTTAACTCTTTTGCGCAGTGGCAAAAATTTAAAGGCATTGCCCTGCAAAATGGCGTCATCTGTGGTCTGCGGGTCAATCCAGAGGTCTCACTTGCCCCAACTGATAGCTACAACCCATGCGGTAAATTTAGCAGGCTTGGCATCACGAGGGCAAATTTTGAGCCAGAGCTTCTTGATGGCATCACTGGGCTTCATTTTCATGCGCTTTGCGAGGAGAGTGCGAGCAGCTTGCAGATCGTGCTGGAGGCGTTTGAGGAGAAATTTGGCGAGTTTATACCAAAGATGAAGTGGATAAATATGGGCGGCGGCCACCACATCACGAGAGCTGGCTACGACGTGGGGCTGCTTATAAATATCATCAGACGCTTCCGTGAAAAGTACGGCGTAGAGGTCTATCTGGAGCCTGGCGAGGCCGTGGGCTGGCAGACTGGCTTTTTGATAAGCAGTGTGCTTGACATCGTGCATAACGAGAAAGATATCGCCATCCTTGACACTTCAGCTGAGGCGCACATGCCAGATACCGTGCTCATGCCTTACCGACCAGCCGTTAGGGGCGAGAGTGAAAATGGCAAATTCGTTTATAGATTTGGCGGAAATACCTGCCTAGCTGGCGATATAGTGGGACTTGAAGCGGGTGATGCGGAGTATAAATTTGATAGTGAGCTAAAAATCGGCGACCACATAATATTTGAAGATCAAATTCACTACACCATCGTGAAAAATACGACATTTAACGGCATAAAACTGCCTGATCTGCTGCTTCTAAAAGAAAATGGCGAGATAAAGATGATTAGAGAGCTAGACTACGAAGAGTATAGGCGTAGAAACTAGAATTTTGCTTTTTGAAGGTAAATTTGGCTTTTTAAATTTAAGATAGGTCAAATTTATCTACCTTGCAAATTTTGCCAAAATGCATTTGAACTGCCGCCTAAATTTAAACTCTAAAACTTTTTTGGATTTGTATTTATATGAAAAGATGGGTTAAATTTAATTTCTATAAAATTTATCTTGGCGGTATTTTTGGCAAAGATATTTTTATTTTAAAATTTAAACTTGCTAAATTTGGCGAATTTCTAGCTATTTCTGTGAGCTACAAACTACTTTAAATTTATTCTCTACAAATTTTATCTTGACGCTTCTTGCTAAAGATATTTTGCTTGCTATCTTTTTAAATTTAAAATCGAAATTTGATCGCTAAATTTAGTAATTTTCTGACTTTATCTAGAATTTTAAAATTTAATACCCATAAATTTTGGCAAATTTATCTATCTTTGAGCTTTTTTGCCAGTTGTATTCAGTCTCGTTTGCGATATTTTGGGCTAGCTCCTTGCTAAAATGATCGCCGATAAAGCCAAGCGCCATATCCATGCCAGCAGCCACGCCCGAAGCTGTGTAAAACTTACCTGCCCTCACCCACCTAGCGCGCTCTTGCCATTTTACAGCCTTGCCGCAACTTTTTACCCACTCAAGCGATCTTTTATTTGAGGTAGCCTTTAAGCCGTCAAGCTCTCCAGTGCGAGCGATGAGAGCCGAGCCAGTGCATACGCTTAGGCAAATTTGAGATGCCAAAACGCACTCTTTAAGCTTTAAGATAAACTCACTATCATTTACAAGCACCCTTGTGCCCTGACCTCCAGGAAGCAGCAAGACGCTATCTTTTGGCATTTTGGCAAGCTTTTTTGTCTTTATCTCAAAGCCTTGCTTGCTTCTTTTTGTCCCGCCTTCAAATGAAACATATCTAAGTTTTAGCTCGCTAACTCTTGATAAAAACTCTACCGGCCCCATAAGATCAAGCGTCTCATAATCATCAAAGATAAGAGCGTAAATGTCCATTGCTTCGCCTTTTATTAGAGATCTAAAATGCTTTTGATATTTTAATTCAATTTTTAGAAAATATAAATTTAATAAGGTATTTTGAGTTAAAAAGCTAAATTTATAAAGCATTAGCTTTTTGATAAAAATATTCAAATTTATCTAGCACCATTTCCAAATTTGAGTTTAACCACGTTTTTAGGTAAAAAATTGAGATTTTTACTGCTCAAAATTTATATCAGCGTTTATCAAAATAAACAAAACTTAAATATTTTTTATAAAAATTTTAGTAATCTTTTTTGCTAAGGTTTGCTTGTGATTAGCTCTGATATAATAGCC
>CAUSWS010000066.1:0-7145 GCA_963535265.1 uncultured Campylobacter sp.
AGCCATATCACAGGGAGCCTATCGCTTAGCTCAGCAGCACGAGCAACCATCGGTGTCATCGCACTTGGCAATGCCATAAAAGCTGTCATCGCACCAGCCCACTTCATAAAATCACGCCTAGTAAAGCCCTTCTCCTTCAAAAGCTGTGCAATACTAGTATCATTTTTCATCTTAGGCAATGCACTAAGTTCGCTTAGGCGTCTATCGATCTTTTGACGCAAGTCATTATTCATATAAGCTCCTTCGTTAGAAATTTGTTTTATATGTATAGTATCTTTGTTTTAAAAAGAGTAAAATTATTTTATAATATTAGTAGTTATATTTAAATAAACTTTAAAATAAAATTTTAAATGCCTTGAAATCAATAATCTTAAAATATGCTAAAAAATAATTTTTAGTGAGAATTTATCCTATTTTGAGAAATGATATGGCAAAAATTCTATTTTTTCTGAAAGTAAATATCAATTAAATTTTTAATAATTTTAAAAATATTTTAGTATTTTTAAGAAGAGTGAAATTTAAGGTGAAAATTACAAAAGCCTAAACGGGTTAAATTTAGGCTTTTAAATTTGCACTAAAATGGCCAGATAGCCTCCATGAGTCTTGTGCCCCAAGGTTTTTTGGTTGATTTGTCTAACTCGCCCTCGGTTTTATACAAAATTTTAGCATCAGCTATGTATTTTGAGTCGATTTCATTGTTTTGCGAGATGTCGTAGGGCCTGATGACGCCACTTACTTGCATGATCTGCTTTTCGCCGTTTATCAGTAGCTCGCGGCTGCCCTCGATAAAGTAGTTGCCGTTGTTTAGGATCTTGATGATCCTAGCTGAGATGGTTGCGGTAAATTTCTCGCTTCTGTTGCTCGTGCCACTACCCGTAAATTTATTGCCGCCACCTGCTTTAAAGCCGATGTCGCCGTATTTGTTTAGATTATCAGCCACGGTTGAAAGTGGCGCAGCTCCAGCTGTGAAAACGCCTCCGCCAAGCGAAATGGTGCTATCTTTGTTGGTGCTTTTGCTGCCACTTGAAATTTGACTTGCATTTTCTGAGATGACGATGGTTACGATGTCATTTACATTCATCGCCTTTCTATCTGAAAAAAGAGGATTTTCGCCCTTGCCAAAGAGGCTACCAGCATTACTTTGACCGCTACCACTATCTTTTGAAGGGAGTTGCTCGACATAAACTGGAGGTTTCATATTGATGTGAGGATCTGCACTTGGGGTGCAACCTGTGTAAAAAATGCCCGCAAATGTGACGAGCCAAATCTTTTTATAGTTCATAAAATGCCTTAAAATAAGTATCTTTGTGCTAAGATTAAGCAATTTAAGTTCCCAAAAAGGTCACAAATGAAAAGTTGTTACATTTTTTCAGACAAAAATCTAGCATATTTGCAGGAAATTATAGCTACAAAATTCAAAAAAGTTGAGATCTTTAAGATAACTCCAGACGAAAACGACAAAAAAAATCTAATAAATTTAAATGAAAAAGAGTTTTTTTTAAAATTTATAGATAAATTTGAAGAGCTAAAGGAGAGAAACGACTTCGTCATAGTCATTGGCTGTCAGGGCTTTAGCGTCTTTGGCAAGAGCGAGCTAAATTTAAAGCTAGCTAGAAATTTAAACGCTCCAGTCTTTGACGAAAATGCAAGCGAGCTAAGGGCGCTAAATTTAAACTCAAAGCTTCTAATAACTGATAAATTCGATGAAATTTTAAGCTACAAAGCAGACATCATCACGCCATTTAAATTTCAAAGCTTGCTTCTAAAAAGAGCCAAAGCGGCAAACAAAACAGTCGTTTTGCCTGAAAGTGATGATGAGAGAATTTTAAAAGCAGCTCACATCGTGCTTGAAAAAGGTGCAGCAAATATCATCTTGCTAGGGCTTGAGAGTGAAATTTCAAAAAAGGCAGCCACTTTGGGGCTAAATTTAAGCAAAGCCAAAGTGCTAAACCCAGCACAAAATGAGCTAACAGACAAATTTGCAAAGAAAATTTATGAGCTAAGAAAACATAAAGGCGTGGACGAAGCCAAGGCAAACGCACTTGCAAAAGATAAAATTTACTTTGCCACGATGCTAATTCATGAAGGCATAGCTGATGCTTTGGTAAGTGGCGCTACGATGAGCACGGCTGATACGATCCGCCCAGCCCTTCAGATCATAAAAACAAAGCCAAATGTAAGTGTGGTAAGCGGGGCATTTTTCATGGCGCTTGAAGAGGAAATTTTACTCTTTGCAGACTGCGCCGTCACGCCAAATCCAAGCACAGACGAGCTAGCTAGCATCACACTAAGTAGCGCTCAAACAGCAAGTGCTTTTGGTCTTAACCCAAAGATCGCCATGCTAAGCTACTCAACTGCTGATAGTGGCAGTGGGGCTGATGTAGAGTTTGTAAAAGAGGCTGCCAAAAAGGCGAGCGAGCTTGATGCGAATTTAAAAATAGCTGCGCCAATTCAGTTTGACGCGGCAGTTGATCTAAGCGTGGCTAGCAAAAAGATGCCAAATTCCGATGTCGCTGGGCAGGCAAATGTATTTATATTTCCAAATTTAAACTGCGGAAACATCTGCTATAAGGCAGTTCAGCGAAGTGCAAACGCCCTAGCTGTGGGCCCGATACTTCAAGGGCTAAAAAAGCCAGTAAATGACCTAAGCCGCGGCTGCCTCGTCGAAGACGTCGTAAATACCATCTTAATAAGCGCGATACAAGCAGGAGAGTGATATGAGAATTTTAGTTTTAAACTCAGGTAGCAGCTCGATAAAATTTCAACTTTTTGAAATGCAGACAAAAACGAGCCTAGCAAGCGGTCTAGTCGAGCAGATCGGCAGCTCTAGCTCAAGGGCGGTGCTAAAGGCAAATGGCGAAGTTTATGAGATAAAACGCTTCATAAAAGACCACCACGACGGACTTGAAGCGATGAACGAACTCTTTACCACCTCGCATACGCTGCACGATCTAAGCGAGCTTGACGGCATCGGACACAGGATAGTGCATGGCGGCGAGAGCTTTTTTAGCTCAATGATCGTTGATGAGAGCGTCATCAAAAAGATCGAGGATATAAGCCCACTAGCCCCACTTCACAACCCAGGGCACCTTGCTGGCATCAAAAACGCGATGAAAGAGAGCAAAAACGTGCCTCACGTGGTCGTTTTTGACACTGTATTTCATCAAAGCATGCCAGAGTACGCCTACCGCTACGCCCTACCCTACGACGTTTGCAAGACCCATCACATCAGAAAATACGGCTTTCACGGCACTTCGCACAGATATGTCTGTAAGCAAGCGGCAAAAATGCTTGGTATAGAGTTTGATAAATTTAACGCTATCTCGCTTCACTTAGGCAACGGCGCCTCAGCTTGCGCTGTGCAAAATGGCAAAAGCATCGACACTTCAATGGGTCTTAGCCCACTTGAAGGGCTCATAATGGGCACAAGAAGCGGCGATATGGACCCAGCCGTGGTCATCTATCTGCTAAATATCGGCGTTTTAAAGTGGAACGAGATCGATAACTTCTTAAACAAAAAGAGCGGACTTTTTGGAATTTGTGGCTCAAGCGACATGAGAGAGGTCGTAGCTAAGATGCAAAACGACGAGCGCGCAAAGCTTGCGTTTGAGATGTTTTGCTACCGAGTGAAAAAGTATATCGGCTCATACTACGCCATTTTAGGGCGTGTTGATGCGCTCATATTTACTGGCGGTATCGGCGAAAATGCGCCAAACACAAGGCAAAAAATTTGTGATGATCTAAAGCATCTTGGTATCCACATCAACCACGAGCTAAATTTCTCTGACAAGCGAGGCGAGAGGTGCATAGATGAAGAAGGCGCTAAGATAAAAACGCTCATCATCCCAACCAACGAAGAGCTTGAGATCGCCATAGAGACAGCCAGAGTGATAAAAGAGAGAACGCTTTAAGCATGAAATTTCCACTTGACTGCAAAGATAGTTTTGAGAGCTCATTTATCTTTTGGCTAACTCGCTATGTCAAATTTAAACTTAGCTCGCTTTCAAACAAGGAGCTAAGAGACCCAAAGGCGCTTGCAAGTGTAAATTTTGCCCTAAGCCGCGAGATAAAAAACATAGAGCAGCTTGATGGGCTGGTAAAAAGCGCAAGAAATGCAGGGCTAACTGGCATAAATACCTACTTTAACCCGCTTAAAAAGATATATGAGACGATGAAATTTTATGAGCTTAGCAGCCTAAAGCAGATCGATGAAGAGCTGCTAAGTGAAATACTAGCCAGCACCACTGGCGGACTAAGCGATGCTAGCAAGAAAAACTACAGAATTTCAGTGATAAATTTCTTTGCCTTTTTAGACAAACAAAACGAAGAGGACGGCAAGGCTCATGTTTTTGATATAAATTTAAAAAACTGGGGTAGCGTTAGTGGCAACAAAGGTCAAAAGCTACCTGAGTTTATGGGCGAAGAGGAGGTCAAGAAATTTCTAGAAGCGATCGAGGAGAGCGACTTTAAGCAAAACTCAAACCGCAACAAGCTCATCATAAAAATCATCATCTTTACTGGCATCCGCGTGAGCGAGGCGCTAAATTTAAAGAGAAAAGATATTACTGAAGATGGCGATCTTTTTATCATTAGGATCCGTGGTAAAGGCAACAAATACCGCATCGTAATGATAAAGCGCCACCTAATCGAAGCTCATCTAAACGCAATCGCCATAAACTACATAAATAAAGAGGGCTATCTTTTTATAAACAAAAAAGGTACAAGGCTCACGCAGGCTTATGTTAGCCGTATCGTGGAGCAAATTTTGTTTAAAGCAGGTATCAGAAAAGAGAAAAATGGCGCTCACATGCTGCGCCACACCTTTGCAACGATGCTTTATAAAAAGCAAAAAGACCTTGTGCTCGTGCAAGAAGCTCTTGGGCATGCAAGCCTAAATACCTCAAGAATTTACACGCACTTTGATAGTGATAAGCTAAAACTCGCTGCAAAAGTGGCTGAGGACTTGGCGAATGAGTAAATTTAAATCAAATTTTATATAATCCGCCTTTTAAAAAAGAGAGAAAATGAACGCAAGTTCTGTTATAGCAATGTTACAAGATAAGCTGCCAAAAAATCATGCTCAGCTAAAAACATTAGAAGACAAGCTCAACTCTTTTGATGAAACAAAAATAAATGATCTGGTTTCAAAAATCCCACAGCTTAACTTAAAATCACCTACGATTGTCTTTTGGGTGGGTAGCTTCGTCTTTGGAGTGCTTGGCGTAAATCGCTTTATGATAGGACAAACTGCCCTTGGTCTAGCAAAGCTTGCTCTTTTTATTTTATATATAGTTTTTATTTTCTTATTTTCTAAGGTAATAATTTCTGTGGACGAATGGATAACCCCTGAAGAAATGCTATATTTAATGGATTTGGCTAAAACATATTCTAAGATTATCAACATTTTTGAAATTATTATAATCATCTGGTGGGTCATCGATCTTTTTATCACTGATAAGAGCGTAAGAAAGCAAAATTTAGAAAAGATATCAAAGGCAATAGACGAGTAAAAATTTATCATGAAGAAAGCAGTAAAATTTTCGTGTTTATGATTGTTTGACTAATCGTTAGAGTAAAAGCTAAATTTGCGGTAGATGTTCGCAACGCAAAATAGCTTTGCTCTAGCATTCAAGTAAATTTATTGATTAAATTTATTGCAAATAGATCAATTTCTATGCCACGAAAAAATTAGTTTAAATTTGATCTCACAAGCTTAAATTTACTTTTTAGCTGGCTCTTCGGCTTCGATAGTTTTATTTGCCTCTTGCTCTTTAAACTCTTCAAAAAGCTCATCATATCTAGCTTTGGCGTTTTCATAGACGCCAGAAGGCAGAGTGATGTTTAGATCGTCCTTTAGGCTTATGACGTCATCGCAGGCATTTTGATAACCAAGGTCACAGCTTTTCATAAAATAACTCACTCCAAGCTCGATATTTGAGTGCTTTTTTAGATCACTATCCATCTGCTCGTTTATCTCTTCATTTACAAACATATCGCCCAAAGCCTCGCAAGAAAGCACATCTTTTTGCTCGCAACCTTCAAAAAAAATTTCATACGCAGTTGCGTAGTCTCCGGCATTTCTAGCCTCGTTGCCCCTGTCGTAGTCATCGATGTCAAAGCCAGATGCTAAGCTTAAGATTAGAGCTAAAAAAACTATCTTTTTCATATAAAACTCGGTGCGTCGTTTGAAAATAGTATAAGATCGCCAGCGTGCGTGTTTTGGGCTAAAATTTCTTGCATTTTATTCTTGTCCTTTAGGATGATGATCTTTGGTTTAACTATGTGCTTTAGCAGGACTTCGGCATTTAGCGAGCTTGTGATGATGACAAGGTCAAAAATTTCATTTATCACCTTGGCTAAATTTGCATTTTGCTCTGCATCGCTCTCGACGATACCAGGCGTTAGCAGCACTTTTCTGCCAGCGTAAGTACTTACAAGCTCGTAGCTTGCGCTCATGCCTGAGAAATTTCCATTAAAGCTATCATCAATTATCAGCTTGCCGCCAGCCTCGATCTTACTTAAGCGGTGCTCTACGTTTTTCATCTTAGATAGCGCTCTATTTACTGCTTCATCGCTCATTTTCAGATATCTTGCCACCTTGATACAAACGGCTAAATTTGTAGTGTTAAATTTGCCAAGTAGCGGCGAAGCGTAACTCTTGTCACCAAGCGTAAACGAAATTCCATCTAAATTTGCATTTATATCTTTTAGGCTCTCATCGTAAATTTCTATATTTTCACTTGGCTCTTTCTTTGTCGAGCTATGTAAAAATGCCATTTGCAAACGCTCACTTTGAAGTGCTTCAAGCTTTGTCGCGCGGATGTTATCAAGCGTTTTAAAGTACTCAATGTGTTGCGCGCCGATCTCGCCTACGATGACTATTTGTGGATTTAGAAATTTAGTGATCTCTAGGATGTCGCCCTTTAGTCTAGCGCCTGCTTCTGCGATGTAAATTTGCGTTTGCTCGCTTAAGTTTTCGTTGATATCTTTGATGATGCCAGCCATTGTATTTACGCTGCGTGGAGTTTTATAGCAGACAAAGCTATCTTTTAAAATTTCAAATAAGAAATTTTTGATGCTAGTTTTGCCGTAGCTTGCGGTGATTAGGATGATTTTTAGCTCTTTGTTTGCGCCCAGTTTTTTAA